>JASHVU010000079.1 GCA_030044455.1 Acidobacteriaceae bacterium
CGCGCCGTTTGACGGCGTTGTGACCGCGCGCAATGTAGACACGGGCCAGTTGATCAGCCAGGGAGCAAACGTTGAGCTTTTCCACTTGCAGGCTTTAGGAACGCTGCGCGTTTATACCAATGTGCCGCAGCTTTACACCACGGTGATCAAGCGCGGCACAAAGATCCCGTTGACCTTCCCCGAATATCCCGGAAAGACATTTGAAGGGACGCTGGTGCGAACCGCTGACGCCATCGATCCCGCCAGCCGCACCCTCCTGGTTGAGGTGGACGTGGACAACCGCGCGGGCGAGCTGATGCCCGGCTCGCTGGCGCAGGTGCACTTCAAAACTCCGCAAATTGCGCCCACGTTTATCGTGCCCACGGCCGCGCTCATCTTCCGCCGCGCGGGATTGCAGATTGGCACTGTGGTGGACTCCAAGGATGGAACCGTAGCGCACCTTGTGTCCATCACGATTGGACAGGACGATGGCGCAACGGCGCAGGTGGTGACCGGATTGACGGCGAACGACCAGGTGATTCAGGATCCGCCGGATTCAATTATCGAAGGCGAGAAGGTGACTGTAGTGAAACCGGGAAGCGAGCAGCCGGATAGGGGAGGGCTGTAGGATGGTGCGTCGCCTGCCAGCGGAAACTCCACGCGCCACAAGCGTGGGTGCGCCGGTGGTTGCCCCAGAACCGGGGTCGCCGGCGAATGACTGGTATTCATTCGGGTGGGGGCCAGTCGTCCGCCGCGGCGGAGGGACCCGAGAGATCAGGCTCACCGCATTCACCGCCATTTGTGCGCTGCTCACCCTCGCTGGCTGCAAGCCCGTTGGCCCCAACTACAATCGGCCTGGCTACACTGCGCCCGCAGCCTACAAAGAAACCGGCGCAGCCTCGGTGGTACCGCCGCAGAATCCCGCGGGCGGCGCGTGGCAGCCTGCCAACCCATCGGATGGAATGCTCAAAGGCAAGTGGTGGGAGATTTACCAGGACCCACAACTCAACAGCCTTGAAGAACGCGTCGACTCGACGAATGTGCAGTTGAAGCAGGCACTCGAAACTTACCAGGCGGCGCGCGACCAGGTGGAGGCGACGCGCGCCAATCTTTATCCCACGGTAAGCGGCAGCATTGGCGCTACGCCCGAACAGCTCTCGAAAAACGAGCCGATGTTTAACAAGGCCAACGCAACCATCTATAACGACCTGACGCTCGGCGCACAGGCCAGCTGGGAGCCGGACTTCTGGGGCCATGTACGCCGCGGCGTGGAACAGGCACGCGCCAATGCGCAGGCCAGCGCGGCTGATGCTGCCAACATTGCCTTGACGCTGCACGCCGAGCTTGCGGCTGACTATTTTGCAATGCGCGGACTCGACTCGCAAGACAAACTGCTCAGCGATACGGTCGCGGATCTTGAGAAGCAACTCGAGCTGACTCAGAATCGGCTCAAGGGCGGCGTGGCAACCGAGGTTGACGTGGACCAGGCCCGCACCCAGCTGGAAACGATTCGCGCGCAGCTTGTGGATGTGGGCGTGGCGCGGGCGCAGTACGAGCACGCGATCGGGACGATCGCCAACTACGATCTTTCGCAGTTTTCGATTCCGCCGTCGCCGCTCGACGGGGAGTTGCCGAAGATTCCCATCGGCGTGCCCACGCAACTGCTCGAGCGGCGCCCCGATATCGCCACGGCCGAGCGGCAGACTGCAGCCGCGAATGCGCAGATCGGGATTGCCGTCAGCGCGTTTTATCCCAACATCACGCTGAGCGGATCGGCCGGATTCCAGAGCACCAACCCCGGCACCTGGATTCAAGGACCGAGCTCATTCTGGACGCTGGGCGCAGAGGCCGCGGAGCTGCTCTTCGACGCCGGCCAGCGACGCGCGCTGACGAGCGAAGCCCGGCACGCTTATGATGCCCAGGCCGATGCTTACAGGAACACGATCTTTCAGGCGTTTGAAGACGTAGAAGACCAGTTGGCGGCGCTGCGCGTTCTGGAGCAGGAGTCGACAGTGGAACAGGGTGCGGTTGCGGCGGCGCAGCGGTCATTTGATGTTTCAAATGCACGCTACAAGGGCGGCGTGACGAGTTACCTTGAAGTGCTGACGGCCGAGCAGACGCTGCTGCAGAATCAGGTCAATGCAATCAGCATCGAGAGCCGGCAGTATGCGGCCAGTGTGGGACTGGTGCGATCGCTGGGCGGGGGGTGGGACGTAACGCAACTACCGAAGTGATGCAGGCAGGAAATAAGCCTTCTCCGGCACCTCCGCCAGCGGCTCTCCGGGTGCTTGCCACATCAAACGCGGCGTTTGATTCGAAGCCGAGAAAAGCCCTTCAACATGGATGGCATGTTTGCCGGCATGCAGCCCAAGCGATCCAACCGCGTAACGAACCGCGTTTCCGGGCGATCCGCATACCTGCGCAAAGGCCGGGCCGGTCTTCGCCACCTCCCTGCCGTCGATCACCAAGCGTGCGCCATCGGCGTCGAGAAGGTAGAAGGTGTAGCCGCCGTCGGAGGGTATGTCGATGAATCCATCCCACGCAACTGCGTAACGAGTGAATCCCTGAGCGTCGGCCTCGAGACCAGGTGATTGACCAGTGAGAGTGGGCTTGAGAGCGGAGAGATCGGGCAGTTCAGACCACTCGCCGGGATAGATGCCATAGGCAAGGCCGGGCTGCGTGGTGGCGGCGTTGGTTTGGGAAGGTTGCCAATGGTCAACAACGACAACGTCCTGCTCCGCCCAGTCCTGCTGACCATTCTTGTCTTGAACGTGGAGCAGAACGCGAAAGCGTCCGGCGCCGTTGGCTCCATCGAGCTCGGTTCCAAGAGCATCGGCGAAGCGATGGCGCACGCGGCGGCCGTGGGCCTCAGTTCCATCGCCGAAGAGCCAGGTGTAGCGCGCGTTGGTCGCGGGCCGCGCCGTGAATGCGATAGGCTTTCGCGGCGCGCTCGTGGAGGGTGCAACCGTGAAGGCAGCGATTGGTGTATGAGTTGCAACGAACTGTGGCGGCTGCGCGCCGCCGGAGACGGTGAGCGGTAGAGCGTCGCTGGATTCCACGCGTGCCTGGCCGTACTTGATGTTGTCAAGGACCACCCCGGACACGTCGCCGGTGATGGTTGACGTGGCAAGCGGGGGTTGGCCCAGTGCCCAGATGTTGCGGAAGGCGAAGTTCGAGAGCGAAGGCTGCTCCTGTTCGAGTTGCAGGAGCGAGTACCAGTTATCGAGGAAGAGGTTCTCAAATGTGAAGCCTTGGTGGATGCCCTTTGCGCCTTTCGCGCCCCAAAAGCCGATCAGGCCGAAAGTCTGCCCGCAGGCGCCGATGCCGGCGTGCAGAATGTCAGAGTTGCGCAGGGTGAAATTGGAGGAGTTGAAAATTTTTTGCGGCCAGCCGGCGCGCACGACGTTTGAGATTGAGGTAGAAAGCTCGGTGTTCTCGACCAGAATGTTGCGCACATCGTGGCCAGGGCGTAAAAGATCGTCTTGCGTATAGCCATCCCAATTGCCCTCCATGGCCAGATCGTCATCAGAGGCGCGGAAGAATGAGTTGCGGACCACGGCATCGCCGCCTCCCAGCCAATCCATGCCGTCCTGATTGGCGTTACCGGGGTTGCCGCCCACGACACGAAGGTCGTCGTAAGTAAATCCGGTTGAATCCTTCATCTGGATGGACCAAGTGCGCGAGCGAATGATGCAGGTGAGGCCGTCGATCTCGACGTTGTGAGATTGAAAGGCTCCGATGCAGTGCCAGTCAGGCTTCTGCATCCAGCCCTCGTCGGCGCCGGGATCCTGGGGGCCGTCGTAGACAATCGTCCCGCGACCCATCACCTTCACGTTTTCGACATTCCAGAGGTTGAGGCTGCCATAAATAAATGCGCCGGGCGCGAGATAGATGGTGTCGCCTGATTTGGGATTGAGACTCTGGCGATGCAAGCCCGGCGGAATAACGGTGACGTGGGGGCCCGCGGGTGGCGGCGGGGGCGGCGAGCCGGCAAACAGAAACAACATTCGTGCGCGATTAAGGAAATCGTCGGGCCGCGAGATGGCGAGTTTGACTGGCCCGTTGATGCGGAAGCGGATGGTTTGCCCATTGCGCGTGGCGTGCAGGCTGAGTCGCCAGGGCTGGATGTCGACTCCGTGGTCCCAGAATCCGGTCTCGGCGGCGGTGATGGTGATTTCAGCGGGGCCGGTGACGTCGAAGTTTGCGAACTCGTAGTTGGCAGCGGCATGAGCCACGTCGACGCGGACACCGTTGACGGTGATGGCGAAGAAGTACGAGCGCAACTCGTCGGGAACGGGCGCGGCTTCAAGACGCGTGGCGGCGTGAAGCGCGGGAGAGATGGCTGCAACCGCAGCAAGCGAGAAAAAAAGCAGATGGGACAAGACGCGAAAGCCCGGCAACAGTCAGAACTCCAGCAAGAGAATTGGGACAGACCAGTGTAGCGCCCTCTGCAAAGTCTCTGAGGCGGTGGGCCGCCATGCGACATCTAATGGTTGGCCATGTGCATAATAGCTATAATGACACCGAGATTGAAGTACGTCGGTTTGCTCGTTCTTTTTTGTGCAATCAAAGCGTATGCTGCGCCCTGCGAGATGAACCCGAGCGGGCCGGCGCAGTTTGTATTTGCGCAGGTTGATGCGCGCCAAGCATGGACCGAATTCAAAAGCATTGAGTCCGTACCAAAAATGACTCCTGGCGAAGGTGTCACTGCCGAAGTTTGGAAGGATCCGAACGGATCGCTGCTGGTTAAGACCAGCGCACCGGCCAAGAACACCGAGGCGTACACCGAGTCCTGCTATTCGAAGGCAGGATACCTCGATTCCGTCGAGTTCGAGTTGCGCACGGATTGGGGATGGTATTACAAGGCAGAGGGCCCATTCGTAATGAATCGATTTCACCGGTCGACGGAGCAGTACTTCTATTCGAAAGATGATCAGCCGATGGTGGTACGGCCGCAGCAGCCCGATGATTTTCCGCAAATACTGATTCCTGTTCTTTATAAGCGGGCTAAGCTGCTGCCCTTCGCGGATTTGCTGGAGAAGCGACAGTAGAGGTGGCGGAGGCACAAACTCATGATCCCGCGAGCCGTGAGTCTCATGCTTTTTGCGGCGTTGGCAGTTGTCCCCGCGTCGGCGGTCCCGCCATGCGATGTGAACCCGACTGGCGCTGCACAGCGCGTCTTTGCGCAGATCGATGAGAAGCATAGCTGGCGCGAATTCGCGAAGGTAGAGAGTGTACCCAGTCTCGATCTTGAAGGCGGGATTTCTGGGGAGGTCTGGAATGAAGCGAACAGCATAATGCTGGTTCGCACGGCTAAGCCGGGTGAGGATTTTTGGATCTACACAAAATACTGCTTTGCGCAAGATGGCTCGCTGGTTTATTGCGAGTTGGAAGTTCGTACGGCTTGGGGGTGGGGATATCACGCCGGCGGCCCCGTCACGGACGGAAGATTCCATGCAGTGGCCGAAAACTTTTTCGAAACGGAGAAAAACCAGTCCATTCTCAAGCCGCAGAGTGCCGGTGACATCTCGGATTCACTGAAACCAACGATCTACCCGGTCGCGCAGCAGCTTCCATTCTGGAAATTGTTAGAAAAGAGTAAATAAGGCGGCGCGGAGCCGCGGTTTTGCCAATCGGCGTCGATGGGAGCATACTGCATTCACGGCCGCCATGGCCGTTTTCCCCAATCCCGATGATTCTGCGTCTTAATTACATACCCGGCTGACGCGCAAGCAGCCGGCCGCACTCGAGCCAGTCAGGAGCCCCGATGTCTGTCGCACATGCGCTTCCCCAAACGCTGGGAGAACTCAAGGTAAGTTCCCTTTTTTCTGAGCCGCGCCTGAAGAACCGCAGCGTGAAAGACGAGATGCGCGCCAATTTGATGGCCCGCATCAAGGCGCGTGACACCATCTTTCCCGGCATTGTGGGCTACGAAGACACGGTAGTGCCGCAGATTGTGAATGCGGTGCTTTCGAAGCAGAACTTCATTTTGCTGGGTTTGCGCGGTCAGGCCAAGAGCCGCATTCTGCGCGCGCTTACGGCGCTGCTC
>JASHVU010000760.1 GCA_030044455.1 Acidobacteriaceae bacterium
TGGCCGAGAAGGGGATTACGCTGAACGGTCCGCTCGACGACACCATGCTGCTCTCGTATGCGCTGAACCCGACGCACACAACGCAAGCACTGGCCGATGTGGCGGCGCGCAACAACCAACCTGCGCCGGCTACGCCGGCGGCGGGGGCGGCGGCGATCCAAGCGCTCGTGCCGATGTTGAAGGATGAAGTGGAAAAAGCCGGAGTAGAGCGCGCGTACCGTGAAATCGATCTGCCGCTGGCACCGGTACTGTTTCGCATGGAGCAGGCAGGAGTGCGCATCGATTTGGCTGTACTTGACGGGCTTGGCCTGAGATTCGGCACAGAGATTCAGCGCGTAGGCGCGCGCATCTACGAGCTGGCCGGCAAGCAGTTCAACATTAACTCACCCAAACAACTGGGTGTCGTGTTGTTTACCGATCTCGGATTGCCGGCGCCGGTGGTGCGCGGCAAAGGCAAAGCGGTTTCGACCGCGCAGGATGTGCTGGAGCAGTTGGCCGAGAAACACGACGTACCGAAGCTTGTTCTCGAATATCGGCAATTGTCAAAGCTGAAGGGCACCTACATCGACGCGTTGCCGCTGCTGGCCGACCTGGAGTCGCGCGTGCATACCACGTTTCAGGCGGCGGCCACGGCGACGGGCAGACTGTCGAGCGTCAATCCCAATCTGCAGAATATTCCCGTGCGAACCGAGCTGGGGCGCGAAATTCGCGCGGCGTTCATTGCCGCTCCGGGAACGCAGTTGCTCTCGGCCGATTACTCGCAGATCGAGCTAAGGCTGCTGGCGCATTTTTCAGGCGACAAGCTGCTGACGAAGGCTTATGCCGAAGACATCGACATTCACGCGCTTACGGCGAGCGAAGTGTTCGGCGTGCCCATCGACCAGATGGACAAGGAGACGCGCAATCGCGCCAAGGCGGTGAACTTCGGCATCGTGTACGGAATTTCGGCCTTCGGGCTGGCGGCACAGTTGGGGATTCCGCAGGCCGAAGCCAAGGCCTACATCGACCGCTATTTTGCGCGCTACCATGGCGTGAAGGAGTTTATTGAGAAGACGCTCGAGCAGACACGCAAAGACGGCTTTGTGCGCACCATGTTCGGCAGGCTGCGGCCGATTCCCGATATCGAGAGCCGCAACCCCAACCAGCGCGGATTCGCCGAGCGCACGGCAATCAACACGCCCTTGCAGGGCACCGCGGCGGATCTGATCAAGCTGGCCATGATCGCGCTCGATCGTAAGCTCGCCGAGCGCAAACTGAAGACGCGCATGGTGCTGCAGGTGCACGACGAACTGCTGTTCGAGGTTCCCCTCGACGAGAAAGACCAAGTCGCGGAACTGGTGCGGGCGGAGATGGAAGGCGCGGTGAAGCTGAGCGTGCCGCTGACCGCCGACCTCGGATTCGGACCGAACTGGCGGGATCTGTAATAGCTGCCCGCGGTGGCGCGGACCCTTCGGATGAGAGTGTCGCCACCGCTTCGAAATTGGCCGTACAATACCTGCAGCAGGCATTGGTTTATGCTGCTCGAGCTGACCAGGACGCTATCGTTCTTTGTGAGCATGCTGGCGTTGTATCCCGTGGTCGTGAGCGCATTTTTCGTGCCCGGCAGCCACTGGGAAGACCGGTTGATTCTTGCGGTGGCGCGCATCGGACTGGCCGGGTGTCTCGCCTTGGTGAGTGGAATCCTTTTTGCCAGGCCGTGGCTATACCAGGATGGGGTGCACAGATTGCTGGCCGCGCTGCCGGTGCGGATTTATCTGTGGACGATTCTCGGCGTCGCCATCCTGTTTCTGCTTTCCTGGTTTCTTGAAGAGTTCTACGTGCCGTACCTGTGGAAGAACCTGCCGTTTTGAAGTTCGCGGTTCGTGAATCGAGCTCCGCACGGGGCGGTTACTTGCTGCCGGATTCGAGTTCGAGATATCCCTGGTCCCCCATATGCAAGGGACGTGGGACATTCGGCGCATAACAGATTCGAACAAATCCTGGAACTGGTTGCATAAATGGTGTTTGAAAGGGCACGACTTGAGTCGTGCCGAAAAGAGCCAATAAAGACGCGGGCTCTAGCCCCTGAGGGAAGGTTTCTCGCCGCCGATCAGTATTGACCAAACCAGCTCTAGTGCGTGTTCGTCGCTATAACATGGAGCGAATACAGCCTCAGCCACCGCTTCAGGTTCTCTTCCTGCTCGCTGCGGAAAGTGATGCAGCCGTTGATGTGCTCGATGGCGTGCTTAAGCTCAACTTCGGCGGCGGCCACCTTGTGCGTGGCAAAAAAGCTGCTCACGTCGTCGCGTGCGGCTTCCGAGCAAAACGATCCGGTGGCGCTCACGACGTATGCTCCCAGGCTCTCGGTAAGTTGCGCGTGGACCTTATCCCAGTTTGCCTTCACGTAGTCCCATGCCTGGTCACGGGTTTCAACGTCGCGCAGGGCAATCACGAATTGGATTGCCGCATCCTGGTTGCGTACCTGGGACGAGACCGCGAAATCGAGCGCGCGTTTCTCCAGTTGCGGGTCGCGGAATTCTGCGAGGAGCCGCAGCGAGCCTTCCTGAACCTCGGGATCGGTCTCATTTTCGTAGTCTAGCTGCAGCTTGTCGAAAAGCGCGGTGTCTCCGTTGCGCGCGGCCACAGTGAGCGCGGCCTCGGCCAGCGTGGGGTCCACTGACGCCCGGTCAGTGAAGTACTGATCTGTGATTTTGCGCGCCCGCGCGACCACGGTGGGTGAGGCGCCGTACCTGCCGATGAGGTAAAGCATCTGGGCGCGAAGCGCGCGTTTG
>JASHVU010000761.1 GCA_030044455.1 Acidobacteriaceae bacterium
GTGTCTGCAGTAAGCCGTAGAAGGTCATCGCTCCCTGATGGTCCCACCCCAGAGAGCACAAATCGCTCGTCTGGGGGCCCCGGTTGGTCGCGCTGACTCTGGGATCGTGCTTCTCGGGTACGGCATTTCCTAATCCGCGTGGGGGCCCCGACGGTCGCGGTTTCTTGCTGGAAACGGCCTCAGTTTACGCCGATTGCGGTAGTTTTTACGAGGATTATTTGCGATGCGCTGTCCCACTCTCACGCTGTGCGACTTTATCGCGGCGTGAGGAGCTTCGAGTTCACTATTTTTCTGTGTAAGTGTAGCCGGTCGACTGCCATATCGGGTCGATCATGTCCCACAGCCGCGAGAAAATCGTGGCGCCGTTTGCCGGCACCTTGGAACCTTCGCTTGCGCGGTTTAGAGCGGTTCCTCAGTTGTTGTAGCCGTCTCCAGCCTCAGTGCACGGCGGATTGTTCTTAAGGAAAAATCCACCTAGCCGCAGCGGCTCCGGGACACAGTAACTGAGGAACCGCTGTAGATTGCAGGGCATCAAGTTCAATCCGCCGCTTTGGCCTTTTTGGGTGCGGGCCTCGCCGCCGGCTTTTCCCCGGGCAACACGGGAATCGCGTCCAGATCGGTCTTTCCTTCGGCAAGCTGCATCAGGAAGTCCTGGCTCGAGAAGGCCGGCGCATCCTTGACGAGTTTGCTGGCGCGCACATAGGTCCCGTCGGGCTGCTGCAGCCGCGCTTTCACTGTGTCGGCAAGATAGGCCGGCAGAATCTCGTTGTGAATGCGGTTGACGGCGGCCGGGTCGCGAACCGGGAAGACCACTTCGCAGCGCTCGAAGAGGTTGCGTGGCATCCAGTCGGCCGAGCCCAGGTAGACCTCGTTTTCGCCGCCATTGTCGAAGTGGAAGATACGGGAGTGCTCCAGGAACCGTCCCACCACCGAACGCACCCGGATGTTCTCGCTCAATCCCTTCACGCCGGGGCGAAGGATCGACAGCCCGCGCACAATCAGGTCGATCTGCACGCCTGCCTGCGATGCCTGGTAGAGCGCCTCGATCACCGAGGGCTCGAGCAGCGCATTCATTTTTGCAATGATGTGTGCTGGCCGGCCGGCTTCGGCGTGTTCGGCCTCGCGGCGGATCAAGCGCAGAAAACTCTCCGCCATGGTCAGCGGCGCCACCAGCAGCGGGCTATAGTCGTCGATTTCGGCATGTGCTGTAAGGTAGTTGAACACCATGTGCACGCGCTCGGTAATCTGCGGATCGCTGGTGAGCAGACTCAGGTCGGTGTAAAAACGCGCCGTCACCGGATTGTAGTTGCCGGTGCCCAGATGGCAGTAGCGGCGCGTCACGCCGTCCTCGTCGCGGCGCACCAGCAGGGCCAGTTTGCAGTGCGTCTTCAGCCCCACTACGCCATGGAAGACCTGCACGCCCGCATCCTCCATGGATCGCGCCCATCGGATATTCGAAGCTTCGTCGAACCGCGCCATCAGCTCCACAACCACCGTCGCTTCCTTGGTTGCGCCGGCCTCGGTCAGCGCCTGGAACATGGGTGAGTCGTGGCTGGTGCGGTAGAGCGTCTGCTTCAACGTCACCACGGCTGGGTCCTGTGCGCCCCGCTGCACAAAATCTACGACTGGATCGTAGCTGTCGTAGGGGTGATGGAGCAGAATGTCGTGGTGGCGCAGCTCGTCAAAGATGTCGGTGGATTTGCGGCTCAGGTGGAGCGGCTTGGGCGTGAACGGCTGGAACTTGAGATCTGGCCTCTTCACGTCGTCGCAGAAAAACATCACGCGCGACAGGTTCACCGGTCCATCGCTCGGGAAGACCTGGTTTTCGTCGAGCTCGAAGTTCACGCGCAGGCGCTCGACAATTTCAGGGTCGGCGCCGGTCTCTATCTCCAGCCGCACCGAATCGCCCTTGCGTCGGTTGTGCAACTCCACGCGAATGGTTTCAAGCAGCGACCGCGCCTCTTCTTCCTCGAAGTACAGGTTAGAATTGCGCGTAACGCGGAACGCAGCCTGGGCCAGTACCTCGTAGCCGCGATACATGCCCCCCAGGTGCTGCGCGATCAGGTCCTGCAACAGCAGGTAGTCGTAGACTCCCTCGCTCGCCGGCAGGCGGACAAACCTGGGCAGAGCGCGCGGGACCGTCACCACTCCCAGCACCTGAGGGCCCGAACTGCGCCGCTTGGCGCGCAACAACAGGGCCAGGCACAAAGCCTTATTCAACACGCGCGGAAACGGATGCGCCGGGTCAATTGAGATGGGCGTCAGCAACGGATCCACTTCGCGCTGAAAATAATCCTTGGCAAAGGCGCGGGCTTCGTCGCTCAGTTCTTCCCACTCCAGCAGCCTGATGCCTTGTTTGCGCATCTCCGGCAGCAGCTTCGAGTTCCAGCAGCGGTACTGGGCGGCCACAAAGTCGTGGATATCGACGGTCAGGATCGCAAGCGACTCATCGGGGCGCAGGCCGTCGTAGCCCGGCTCACGGTAGCCGTCTTCAATCCGCTGCAAGAGGCCGGCCTGGCGGATTTCAACGTACTCGTCGAGATTCGAGCCAGTGATGGCCAGAAATTTCACTCGTTCAAGCAGAGGATTGGCGGGGTCTTCCGCCTCTTCAAGCACGCGGCGGTTGAACTGCATCCACGAGTAGTCGCGTCCGTTAAAAAGCTTTTGTTTCTGTGAATTTCTGGCCATGTTGCTTTCTGATGCCGTGTTGGAAGTCTACCGCGTTTTTGCGGGATGTGGCATCCTGCTGGGCCGGGCGGGGAACGGCCAGCGTCTCATTCTGAACTCATACAACATTAGGGGCTTGCGCGGTGTTAAGGGGTTGCGAAAAGCGGGTTGAGCCGGTCTGAAACCTGAGCGGCAATTAGAACGTATCTGTTTACATGTTGCTCTGCGCCCCCGCAGTAGGCTGCGGTTTTTTCCACCGGTTGACGCGCACTCCGGCCCGTTCGAGGATAAGGATGGGTGGTTTTTTCGCCTGAAGGGAGATTTTCTTGCATGTCTGAGTCGCAGCGAAACGAGCACGAGAGCCTGATTCCTCCCAAGCCCATGCCTGCTGGGGCCGAGGCCTTTACCAGGAGCGTGCAAAGCCTGCTCGACGGCCGCGCCAAAGACGATGTGGAGGTTAAGCAGGCGCTCACCGGTCTCGACGAAATGCTCGATGTCATTGCTGCCGGCCTTTACAATCTGGCTTCAATGCTGGTGGGAGAGGGTGAAGAGAGTGTGCGGCTGGTTGAGTACACCGTCTCCACCGCAGAGGTGAGCAAATGCGGCGACCACTATGAGGCGCGCCGCAGCAGCCGGTTGGCGTTGGCCAAAGCAGCGCTTGAGACCATTACCCGTCGCGAACCCGGCAGCCTGGCGTCTCCCGAGGGCGATGCAGGCCCTGCGACCTGTATCGAAGACGATGATCTGGACTCGGCGGGCGTCTCGGCGAAAGAACTCGAGCAGATGATCGCCGGGCCCGATCGTGACCGGGTGCGCGAATGGCTCGCCAATCTGCCCACATCGCTGCGCACCGTTTTTGTGCTGCGCGCCGTGGCGGGATTCACTTCGGCCGAAACAGCAGCCCTGCTGGTTGCAAACGGAGGACCGGGTGCGGAGAAATGGACCTCGAACTCCGTTCGCGACGTCTTCCGCCAGGGACTCTGTTCACTCGCTTCACAACTGATTCACGCCTCGGCAGCCAACAGCCAATAGCCAGTAGAGTAGCCCACTCCTGAGAATCAGCCAGTCAGCAGGCCGGCGAGCCGGACCGCTTCCAGCTCCTGGCTTCTAGCCGGAGCTACTGGCTACTGGCTCCAAGCTGCCGGCTATTGGCTATTACCGGCTGTGACGGTCGACTCACGCGTCCGGCCTTCTTCTTCGATACACTACTTTTAGAAGCGTCTCGTATTGTGTGCGCATCCATTTACTTAACAGCAATTTTGGCGGAATCTTTTGCCGCTCACTGGGCAAGGTTGAATTTGCAAAAGTACATCCAAAAGAACGTAATCTGTCCCTGTCTGGCCGTTTTCCTTTTGAGTTTTACGCTTCTCATTGGCCCGGAAACCCAGGGGCAGACTGCGCCGCAGGCTGCCGCGCCCACCGCGAGCTCGTTCCAGGGCAGCGTGGTGAAGGGGAACGCTTCCGCTGAAGCCATCGGGCTCTCGCTCGACGATGCAATCCAGCGTGGTTTGACGGCGAACCTGGGAATCATCCTAAGCCAAAACCAGACATCTGCGGCACGGGCCGAACGGTTGAGCCA
>JASHVU010000762.1 GCA_030044455.1 Acidobacteriaceae bacterium
AGCGAAGACGTTACCGACGTCTTTCCGTTCAACAGTCCGGTACCGGTAGGGACCTCAGCCTTCTACGCGACCACCCCTGTTTCGCCTCTCGACCAGCTCAACCTGACGGCTGGCCGCAGCTTCGAGGTGACGTTCAAGTTGGGACTGCTCCCTGGAAGAAGGGAATAAGTCCTCACGCAAGCGATAGTCCGGCCCGCCCTGACGAATGGGTGGGCCGTCCTGTCTTTGCGAGCCGGCTGCACCTGCCAGGGTCTGCCGAAGGGCAGCGCGGCCAAGCTAAACTGTTTACAGGCAAATCCGTGCGTATCCTCACCCGATATATCCTCGGCGAGATTCTTTCCCACACCTTCATCGGGTGCGCGCTCTTCACCTTCATCCTCTTTATGCCCAATCTGCCTCACATTCTCGAGGTAGTGGTGCGAAACAGCTCAACGCTCTCCGATGTTTTTGAGATCTTTCTGCTCACGCTGCCGAATCTGCTCAAGTACACGATTCCCATGTCGGTTCTGGTGGGCGTACTGCTGGGTTTGAGCCGCATGGCCGCAGACAGCGAAATCATCGCCATGCGCGCCTCGGGCCTGGGCATCGGCTACTTTGTGCGCGTCTCGGGTATCGTGGCAGCCGCCGGAACACTGCTGGGTGTGGCCAACACGCTCTATGTTGCGCCGCGCGCCAACCGCGCAATCCTCAGCATGGAGCAGGCCCTCGAAACCTCGCAGGCCTCCTATGAAATTCAGCCGCGCGTCTTCTATGAGGACTTCAAGAACGCCGTTCTCTACGTGCAAAACGTGCACTCCGGCGCCGGCCCATCGAACTGGGACCAGGTATTTATGGCTGACGTGAGCGATCCGGCCAACCCAAAAATCACCACGGCTGCAACGGCCACGGTTGTGAACGACGGCAGCCAGGAACTGATGATGCGGCTGCGCAACGGCCTTCACGACGAGACCGTGGCCGATCAGCCGGGGGCCTCGAACATTTCAACGTTTACGACCTCTGACATGCCTCTTTCGCTGAGCCAGACAAGCGATGTGCACCTGGGCCGCATGGATACCGCTATCTTCGCCATGCCTATAAGTTTGCTGTTGGAACGAATACATGGGCCCGATCCGCAGCGCTTCCTGGTCGAACTGCACAACCGGTTCGCATTTCCCGCGGCCTGCATCGTGCTGATGCTGGTAGGCGTTCCGCTGGGTGCAGCTTCGCGTCGCGGCGGCCGCAGTTCCGGCTGGGTTTTCACTATCCTGCTGGTCTTTGTTTATTACTTTCTCTCTTCTGTCGGGATTGCTTTGAGCCGCCAAGGCAAGATCCCTGTTTTTGCAGGCGTGTGGTCGGCCAATATTCTGTTTGCCGCGGCCGGCTCCTTTCTGCTGTGGCAGATGGCTACCGGCGGTCGATTGCTTGCCGCTATTTCGGGATTGACGGCGCACCTGCCGCGATTCACCTTGAAGCCAAAGCCTGCAACCAACGGCTCGGGCAACGGTTTGGGCAACGGCTCGGCGTTCGGCGGTCTTCTCAATCGCTTCCAGCCCCGGGCCACAGCCGCCCACGCGCGCGGCCGCAACACGTTTCCCCGCATCCTCGATGAATACGTGGTTCGTGAATTCGCTTTCATGTTTCTGCTGGTGCTGGCGGCCTTCGTTCTGCTCATGATTGTCTTCACCTTCTTCGACCTGGTGGGCGACATCATTCGCAATCACATTTCGCTGGTTACGGTCGGCGACTACCTGGTGAATCTCACGCCCAGCTTGCTTTATCAGATCGCGCCGCTTGCCGTGTTGATTGCTGCGCTGGTGGTCTTCGGCGTCCTCAATCGCAATAGCGAGATCGTGGCTATGAAGGCCACCGGCATCAGCCTCTACCGATTGGTGATTCCCATCGTCTCCATTGCCCTGATCCTCGCCATTAGCCTATTTCTCTTCGACCAGTATTACCTGCCGCAGGCCAACCGCAGGCAGGAGGCGCTCCGCAACATTATCAAAGGCCGCCCGCCGCAAACCTACCTGCATCCAGAACAGACGTGGATCTTCGGCCAGCCCAAACCCGGCGAACCGGCCCGCATCTTCTATTACCAGTTCTTCGATCCCAATCGCAATGAGTTTGCCAATCTCTCGGTCTTCGAGTTCAATCCCCAAACCTTTGCGCTCACGCGGCGCATTTTTGCCGGCCGCGCCGTTTGGGACGACGATTCAGATTCTTGGAAGTTCGAGAATGGCTGGGTGCGCGACATCGAGGGCGGAAACGTGAAGGATTACCGCACCTTTCTTTCCACCACGTTCGCCGAAGTGCACGAGCCACCCGACTACTTCGAGAAAGAAGACCTGCTGGCGCCGGAGATGAACTTTGCGCAACTTGAGAAATACGTGCGCGACCTGCAGCAGAGCGGTTTCGACACTATGCGCCTGCGTGTGGCGCTGTGGCACAAGCTGGCTTACCCGCTGGTTGCCGTGGTGATGGCTGTGCTGGCCATTCCGTTCGCTCTGTCCATGGGGCGGCGCGGGTCTCTGAGCGGAATCGCCATAGCCATCTCGGTTGCCCTGGCGTTCTATGTAGTGGATGGACTCTTCGCCTCAATGGGTTACGTGAATTATCTGCCCGCGACCATGGCCGCCTGGTCGTCAGACATTTTGTTCGGCCTGGTGGGCGGCTACCTGCTGCTCAGGACGCCAACTTAGCGCGTTCGCGGCGCCGCACCATTCCGCTATTGCTGGCCCAATGTGTCGTTATACGAGTGCCGTGCCCATCCGCCGTACAAGGCATTCGATCCATTTGCCTCGTCCAGAACCTGGAGCATCTGGGGCAACAGATCGCCGTAGTCCGGGGTGCGCAAGCCAATCGTTATCCTGGCGAGTTGTGATGCGTCCAGGCCCTCTGCCGCCATTTGCAGATACTTTTCGCTTTCGCTCCTTAGTTTGGCGGCCTTCTCATCCGCGCTCCGGCCATCATTCGGGCTGCTCAATTCATACAGCATCAGCGTCATGTCTGGGAGCGACGTCAGCAGCGTCCTTCTCTGGTCGCGGCTGCCTTTCAGGAGCTTGGTTTGAATGTCCGCATTCACCGTCAGGCCGAATTGCGTCGCAAGCTGCCTTACCTGCGTGAATGCGTTCACCAGTCCCGGAAGGAACGCAAGATTGCCTGCCCCCTTGTTCTCAGGACGCTGCTGTGGCTCAATGTCGAGATGAACGCCGTCAAAGCGTTCATTGAAATGTTTCTGGTTGAAGTCCCCGATCGCACCCACCTCTCCAAGCAGCTTGTTGAGGTGCGCGCCTCCCTCGTCGGCATCAGTGCTCGAAAACAGAGCGTCAATGCGAATATTCGCAGCGTGCAACACGCCAATCAGGTGAGCGAGACGGCCCTGCCCGGTCCCGTCCATGCTGCCGTTTACCGAAATGTAGATCTCGTTGATGGTGTTTGCCTGACAAAAATCCCTCAGCTTTTCAGTTGCGTCTGGCTGCGCCAGCACCGATGGGCTCTTCCAAACCCACATTGCATGGACAGGTCGATTGCTTGCGGCGATCGCCGGGAACGCGATCGACGCGAAGAGCGCTCCCGCAATCATCCCAATCAATGCCCTTGACGAGCTCAAGAGGTTCCTCCTTTGGGTGTGGATGAGACCACGATACCCGCGGCCCAATCATCTTCACATTCGTTTGCCTAACGAATCAAGGGGCTTCTGTCGATTCGGGGTTGATTCCGGTGGTCGGTGTTCGGTGGTCAGAGATAATTACTCTTGGCGAAATATCCAATGGAACTCACCACGCTCTTTCGCCCTGTTGGCGGCAATGAACTCGACTTAGTCCGCGAAAGCGGATGGCGCGCGTTTCCCCAGCGATTGCCGGAGCAGCCAATCTTTTACCCGGTATTGAACGAGGAGTATGCCACGCAAATTGCGCGGGACTGGAATACTCGGGACGGCGGGACGGGATACGTTCTGCGCTTTGAGGTCGAGACCGAGTATCTCAAACAATTTCCCATCCAGACGGCGGGTTCGCGCATCCATCAGGAGTACTGGATTTCGGCGGATCGGCTCGACGAATTCAACCGGCACATCGCCGGCTCGATTGAAGTGGTAAGTGAATTTCGCGGGCGGTCAACTGACCCCGTAGAATAAGACTTATGCTTCGCGACCTGGCCCCGCTCTTCAAGTACATGCGCCGCTACCGCTGGGGCTACGTGTGGGGCACGCTGGCCTGCATCACGACCAACATCATCTGGGTTCAATTTCCGCGCGTGCTGGGTGACGCGATTGACACCATCGCTAAAGGCACAACCCATCGGGTCATCCTGTATTTTGCCGGACTGATTGTCCTCATCGCGCTCAGTAAGGGAGTCTTCCTCTACGCGCAGCGCTGGATTCTGATCTGCATCTCGCGCGATATCGAGTACGACATTCGCAACGAGCTGTTTGTGAAGCTCGAGGCGCAGGATACGGGCTTTTACCAGCGTTACCGCACCGGCGACCTGATGGCCCGCATGACCAACGATTTGAATGCGGTTCGCATGCTGCTGGGTCCGGGCCTGATGTACAGCGCGAACACCATCTTCCTGAGCCTGTTCGCGCTGTTCTACCTGCTGCACTATAGCCCCTATCTCACGCTGGTGGCGCTGGCTCCCATGCCCATCGCCAGCATTCTCGTTCAATATTTCGGCAGCCTCATCCACACCCGGTTCGAACGCATCCAGGCCAGCTTCTCCGACATCTCGGCGCAGGCGCAGGAAAACTACACCGGCGTGCGGCTCATTCGCGCCTTTGTACGCGAGAAGTCTGAGATCGGGCGCTTCGAGAGGCTCAATCGGGAGTACATCAGGCGCGCGTTGCGGCTGGTGCAGTTGATGGGCATGCTGTGGCCCACGCTCGAATTCATCCTCGGCATCTCGATGGTGATTACGCTGCTCGCCGGCGGCCACCTGGTCATCGAGCATCGCATCACGGTGGGCGATTTCATCGGCTTCAACACCTATATGCTGCAGCTCATCTGGCCTATTATCGCCGTGGGCTGGGTGGTGAACATCTTCCAGCGCGGCACCGCATCGGTGAAACGCATCCATGAATTAATGGAGGCCGTCCCCGCCATCTCCGACCACAGCTCCGCCGTTTCACTCTTTGGAAAAGAGCGGAGGCTCGACGGAGAGATCGAATTCCGCAACCTCAATTTCAGCTATGGCGACACATCGGTTCTCAAAAACATCTCGCTGAAGATTCCGGCGGGCTCCAGCCTGGCGATCGTGGGGCCGACCGGCTCGGGTAAAACTACGCTGGTGAACCTGATCCCCCGGCTCTACGATGCGCCCCAAGGCGCGCTTCTTGTCGATGGACGGCCGGTGACCGATTACCCTCTCGAGGTGCTGCGCCGCAACATCGGCATGGTCCCGCAAGAGACTTTTCTCTTCAGCGAAACCATCCGCGAGAATCTGGCCTTTGGCGCTCCGCAAGCCACCGCTGACGATTTGATGCGAGCCGCCGAGGCAGCCCATATCCGCCTCGAATTCGAGGAGTTTCCGCAGGGCTTTGAAACCATGGTCGGCGAGCGCGGCGTCACCCTCTCAGGCGGGCAGAAACAGCGCTCTGCCATCGCCCGCGCGCTCCTGCGCCGGCCCTCAATCCTCATCCTTGACGACGCGCTGGCCAGCGTGGATACCTACACCGAAGAGCGCATCCTGGGCGGCTTGCGCAATTACACGGCTGCCTCAACCACGATTCTCATCTCGCACCGCGTCTCCACGGTTCGAAATGCAGACCAGATCGCAGTCCTCAATCGCGGACGCATCGTGGAGCTGGGCACGCACGACGAACTGCTGGCGCGCGACGGCTACTATGCCAGCCTCTTCCAAAAACAGCAGCTTGAAGAAGAGCTGACGGTAGCAGGGTAATAGCGAGTCGGCAGGTTGCCCAGTCAGCAAGACGGCGCGCTCACACCGTCCAGTTCACAGGTTTGGCCGATGCCGGGCTGGCGCTTTCCTCTTCATAAGGGGCGGGTGTCTTGCTCAGCGTCAACCGCAGCGCGCCCATGTTTGCACCGGCATCGAGCGCGACCTGCCGCCATGCTTCACGCACATTCTTCACGCAATCGATCGCGTGCGAGAAGCGCGCGTTCGACGCCGACTGCGAAGCCTGCACGATCTGAGCAAAGATTGCGGCATAGAATTCAGCCAGCGCCTTCGCGGGCGTTCCGCCTACATCCATGCGCAGCCGCGCCTGCAAGTGGATAATGATGTCGAGCGCGCGCTTCACCGCGACTCTGCGTGCCTCGGCGTCACCACGGTCCACTGCGCGCATCGCTTCGTAAAGAAAGCGCACAATGCCATCGTAAAGCGCAACCACCAGGTCCACGGCCGAGGCGCCGTCCAGTGCATGTTGCCGATAACTGCCCATCCTGCTTGGCTCCTTAGCCGTTCGTACTCTGGTCGTATCCGGTGATGGCCGAATAGAGCTCGTTCATGCCGTTCAGCTCAGTCGGCAGCTGTTGCATGATCTCGTTGGCGCTGTTCAATTCCGCGGTCAGGCTCGACTGCTCGGCCGAGATCATGGTGCTTTCTTTCGAGATTTCGGCGTTGAGCGTGGATTCAATGTTGCTGTTCGAACTCGAGGCCAGCGCCAGAATGCCGGTCGACGAGCTGCTGCCGGCGTTATCCAGCATGTTGGCAAAAGTCTGGCCCCAGCTGTTCGCATTCTGGAAGAAACCAACCACACTCGAGTAGTCGGTGTTCAGCACATTATCGAGCGAGCTGGCATCGAAAGTCAGCGTGCCGTCGTCATTCACGCTGATGCCCAGGCTGGTGAGGTTGTTGATGTCGGTATCGCCGCTGTTGTAGTTGAGGGCGGTGTTCGTGGTTGTGTCGGTAATGTTCGAGGTTACGGTGAGTGCACCTGACGACCCGGCTGTGCCGGATACAAACTCAAGCTGCGAGCCCGTGGAATTGGTAACCACATTGGCCGTTACACCGATGTTTGCGGAATTGATGGCCGAAGCCAGGCCGGCCAGCGAACCGTTCGACGAAGGCACATCGATGGTTTGTGCGGTGCCGCTGCCCACCTTGACGGTGATTGAGCCGGAGAGCGCATCGCTTGCATTGGTGATCGCATCGAGGTAGCCGTTGGGGTTCGGCGTATTGATGCTGCCCAATATCTGGTCTTGAAGCAGCGAGAGGGTGGGAGAGCCAAAGAGCGGCTCCGCGGTGCCGGAGCTGGTGTCGGCTTCCTGCGCGTTGATGGCGCTGACCAGCGAGTTGTAATCGCTCACAAACTGGTTCATCGTGCTCTCCACATCGCTGTTGTCGTTGCCGATAATCACCTGCACGGGGTTGGAAGATGTGGAAAGCAGCTGGAAAGTGACGCCGGGAATAAGGTTGGTGACGGTGTTGGAGGCGCTGGTGAGGTTGACGCCGTCGACGGTCAGGCTGGCGTTCGACCCGGCGACCGCGGTGGTGTAGCCAAGATATGGATCCGTGACGCTGGATGTGACGCTCAGCTCACCCGCCGAGCCGTCAGTCTGAGACTGGAGCGAAAGGCTATAGGTGCCATCGCTGTTCTGGACAACCGAAGCGTTCACGCCCATGTCGGCCTGGTTGATGGCTTGGGCCAGTGTGGAGAGCGTATCGTCGGAGGAGTCGAGCGTGAATGTCTGCGCTGATCCGGAGCCGACTGCGATGGTCACCGATCCTGACAGCGCGTCGCTTTCACCTGCAACCGGCCCCAACATCCCGCCGTCCGCGGTCGTATTGGTGTATCCATCGGCATCGGTATAGGCCAGCGAGGTACTTGTGGGAGTCGAAGCATCGGTGATCGAATTGGAGCCGACAAGGATGTCTCCGTCGGCTCCCGATATTCCCGAGACCAGGCTCAATCTTGAACCCGTTGCATCGGTCAGCACGCTGGCGTCGATTCCCAGGTTCGATTGATTGATGGCCGCGGCCAGTTCGGAGAGCGTGTCATCCGATGAATTCATTGTGAAGGTCTGCGATTGGCCGCTCGAACCCACCTGCAGCGTGATCGCCCCGGAGAGGGTGTCGGATGCGTTAGAGATCTCGGCCAAATAGCCACTCGAAGTGGAGGCGAGGCTGTTGACGGTAACGGTGTGCGTACCGGCGACTGCCGAGGTCGAAGCGGAAGTGAGCTCAAGAACGTTCGTGTTCGAGCTTGAACCCGTCTTCTCGGCCAGAATCCCGTTAAAGTCGGTGAGCGAGCTCACGTCGTTCGACAGATTCGAGACCAGCGTGCCCAGGTTGGAAATGACCGTGTCCTGGCTTTCGAGTGAAGTTAGCTGGTTTTGCCACGGCGTCTCGACATTCTGGAGATTGGCCACAATCTCTGAGAC
>JASHVU010000763.1 GCA_030044455.1 Acidobacteriaceae bacterium
TAGTATCGTTAACTGGTCCGTTTTCCGGGGAGGAATTGTCGTGCGTTTCCGTGCATTGTCGCTTGCTTTTGTTATTGCCTTCACTCTCCCAGCTTTGGCGCAAGATCACGCAGCCGATGTGCAAACCGCATTCGCGCGCGTACAGCATTTGAAGCACGGCATCAACGCTTCCATCTGGTTTGCGCAGCACCCCGAAGGACTACTCAGCCAACTACACCGAACACGAAACCACCCCTGAAGACATTGCCACGATGGCAAGGCTGGGATTCGACCACGTGCGATTGAGCATCGATGCCGTGCCGCTCACGCACGCGCTAAACGGGAGAGGCGACGAAGGCGATTTTCTCGTCCGCCTCGATAAGGCTGTCGACGAGATTACCGCCGCGGGGATGGCAGTGATCGTCGACATACACCCCGAGGACAGCTACAAACAGGCGTTGCGCACTGATGGTAACGCAGTGGACCGTTTTGTGATGATGTGGCAGAAACTCGCGGCGCATTACTCTGATCGCGACCCCAATCTCGTCTTCTTTGAAATTCTCAACGAGCCCGAAGTCAACGATCCCTATCGCTGGGCCGGCATTCAGTCGCGCGTGGCTGCGGCCATCCGCGCCGTTGCGCTGCGGCAGACCATTATCGCCACCGGGGCCAACTACTCCGGCCTTTCAGATTTTCTCAATCTGCACCCGCTGCCCGACGGCAATGTGATCTACAACTTCCACTTCTACGATCCCATCCAGTTCACGCACCAGGGCGCAAGCTGGGGCGCACCGTGGTGGATCAACACGCACAACATTCCCTATCCGGCGACAGAGGCCACGATGGCGGATCGGCTCAAACAAGTTCCAGAAGCCGCTGATCGCTTCCAGCTCGAGAACTACTGGCTCGACCACTGGGATGCCCATCATATCCGGTTGCTGATCGACGAGGCGGCGGCGTGGGGCAAGGCCAACAACGTGCCGCTCACCTGCAACGAGTTCGGCGCCTTCCGCGAACACTCCGATCCGGAGTCGCGCACCAACTGGATTCGCGATGTGCGCACCGCGCTCGAGGCCGACGGCATTGGCTGGGCCATGTGGGACTATCACAACGGGTTTGGCGTAGCGGTGAAGGATGATAACGGCAAGTCGGTTGTGGATCCGCAGACGGTGGAGGCGCTGGGACTGAAAGAGAAATAGCGAGTGAGCAAGTCGGCGGCTCGCTTTACTGCGCGACGCTGGCGAGGAAACCTGCCGGCAGCGAGGCCGTCACAATCACGCGTTCGTGATGCTGGCTGACGCTGGCATCTTTGAGCAACGCCTTGAGCGCGTTGTTGGCGGTGTTATCGCCGAGCGGCGCCGTGAATCCGCGCGCGAGAGTGACTAACGAGTTCAGGCTTGCGGCCTGGTTTGCGGCCTCGGATTCGTTAGGTGCGAACTCTTCGACCCTCACGCGCAGCGCGCCCATCTTTCCCGGCACCGGCAGCACCGGCGACAGGCTGGCCACGATGGTGGCGTCAGCAGGCAGTGGAAGCTCGAAGCCGAAGATGCTGATGGCGCCGCTCTCGTTGAAGGGCAGGCCGATTTGCCCCACGCCCCATGCCACGCTCAGCAGCGGCACGTCGCGGAAATGTTTCTCGAGCAGCGATGAGCCGGCAAAGGGCAGTGCCGCCGTGCGATGGCGGTCGATGATGGAGTGAATCTGCTCAGTCGTAGGCGTGTTGCTGATGGCAACCATGTCGTAGCCGATCTGCGCCACGCGCACGGTGCGGCCCTCGGATGGGATGTTGTAGATGGTCTTTCCGGCGTAGTCCTCGCGGGAGGTGGCGTGGCTTTCAAGCCATGCATTCAGCTTGCGGCCGGTGAGCCGGCCTACCAGCACCATGGAGTAAGCCACCGGCCCGTTGGGCCCGTTGGGATTGTCCATGCGGTGCAGAGCAATGGCGGCCTGGTCGAGATCGCGCTCCCAGTTGATGCCGGTGGCATCGATGAACTGCTGGTACTCAGGCACAGGCTGGGGCGGCTTCAGGTCCTTGTGCAGGAAGGCGCGGACGGGCTTGAGATCGATATAAATGATGCCGTCTGACTCGGGCAGCAGGCGCGCGGCCTCGGGCGGAGCCTTGGAGCGTAGAAAGACGGCCACGGCCAGAAGAAGAAGGACCGCGGCGACAATCAGGAGCGTTCTGCGCGTACGCCGGTGCATTGGTGACGGGTTGAGCCGTCAAGAAATACCCTAACACCCGCGCCTCGGCGAGGCGCGGCAGGCGCGGTGAACGTTCTGGCGAATTCGCACCGTGCTCAATTCGGAACCCTATTGCGGAGTTGGAGCTGGCGCAGGCGCCGCAGCGGGCGCGACAGAATCGAGATCTGCATTCAGGTGGATGCTCCCGCCGGTTACGTTCAGCTTTCGAGTCCAATCCACGAATCCCTTCTTTTTGACAACGATCTCGTGGCTACCAGGCGATACGGTGACTGTGGAAGGTGTGTTGCCGACAAATGAGCCGTCGATCTCGATGTCTGCGCCGGGAGGAGTGGATTCAATGCTTAGCGCAGCTTGGGCCGACGCCTGTTCGGCAGGTGCCGTGGCAGTCAGAGACGCCGCTGGGGCAGCTGGAGCGAGCCCGAATTTGGTCAGGTCTAGTGGCATGTCGCCGTTAATGTAGGCTGTTGTCTCTGCGCCCTTGGGGATGGTAATGTCTTTGCCATGCATGAACAAGAAGAGCGCCGAGCCGCCCAGTGTGAAGATGGCGGTTGCTACGATTGCCCCCGTCATCTTGCCTACGTTGCTTCCGCCCTTCCCGCCAGCAGTTGCTGTCAACGCAGCCTTTTCGTTGTCCACGAGTCGCACGTAGTCCAGCGTCATTTCGAGCTTGCCTTCCCGTCCCATTCTTCGCTTGGGTTGCGCTTCAGTGACGGTGGCTGAGGCCGTTGCGCCCTTGGCGATTACGACGACACCCATCACCTGCACCTCTTCGAGAACCTCGAAATCCACGTGTTCGCCAACCTTGGCATCAGCAGATGACACATTTCGACCGATTCGCAATTTGATCGGAGTCCCATCAAGCAAAGTGTTTGGCTTTGCTGGAACTGATGCAGAGGATGCAGCCGGGGCATTTTGCGGCGCGACTGGCGCGGAGGGCGCTGGCATTGGTTGCTGGGCGACGAGAAGTGGGCAAATTGCAAACAATACAACGGCGAAAGGATCTGTCCGCATATGGATTCTCCTGGCCTTCAGAACGGTCGAGATGGCCGTGGGATTGGCAAGAGAATCATCTTCGTACCTGCTGCATTTTGCAAGCCTGCCTCGCTGGGGGGTGGCGGCCGTCCTGCGCTCGCAGGAAGAGCTGCGGGTGCTGGTT
>JASHVU010000764.1 GCA_030044455.1 Acidobacteriaceae bacterium
CTGAGCGACCGATTCACGTGGCTGAACGGGCTCGGATCGCACCGCAGGAAACAGCCCAACCGCTTAGAGCGGCCGTTGCCTTTTGACGCAGACTTCAAGCCGACTGACTGCTTCTACGCGCTGCGCGACAGCTTCGACCATCGCAAGCGTGCGTAGCAGCAGGCGTTCAGAGGGGATCGCGCACGTGAACGGAGGGAGCACTATTGCCACGTGCAAAGCCGAGGCCCGATTGCAAAGCCAGACTTTGTGGAGATATTCGGAACCAGCAGCAACGGCGCAACCGGTCAGTTTCTTGCCGTGGTGCTTGCCAGAGTGAATTCGACCTTCCTGGCCAGCTTCTCACCGTTGTATTGGAACAACACCCGCACCTCGTAGTGGCCTGCCCCAAGCTTTGCGGCAGGCACGCTGGCCAGCACTGAAGCCGCGCCCCTCGGGTCAGTGGGAATCCTGCTTGTGGGGCTCCGCATTATAAGCTGATCGCCGCGCCAGACCTCGATATTCATCAGCACTGGAGCATCGGACAACGCAGGAGTATAAGCCACGGCATAAAATTTGATCGCTCCGCTGGCATCGGGAACCACGGTATCGGAGAGATCGGGTGTCACCTTGCCGCCGTGCGCTTCGAGCGGATCATCGCCGTTCACCAGCCCCGTGATCCCGTCCACTCGCCGGGCCACGGTTACATCGCTCATCGCAAACCTGGTCGGGGGAGGTACGTCGAGCTCCGTGCGGCTGACGCTGGCCTTCATGCTCTGCCGGTCCACTGCCGCGGTTTCAACCGTATAATGGCCCGGCGGCAGCTCGAACGGCGTCGCGAAGCTTACTATTCCCTTCTCCAGCGCGGCCTTCTTATCCATCGGCACGTCGTAGGGAATGTCTTTGCTGATTTTCTCCACGACCTGGCCCTTGTCATCCTTGATAAGCGCGGTCACGCAGACGTGAACCTTGGCCCACTGCTTATCGCTCACCACATCGAGATCGCGTGTGGGCGCCTGGAAGACGTATGCGTATTGATTCCGCTCGGCTCCGGGACGAAACTCCATAGTTGCGGAACGAAAGTCAAACTGGTGCAGATCGGGTGTCGTGTTGATCGCCTTCATGGTGGCAATCTCAAACGGATATAACTGCTGGCCGTTCAAGATCGGAAGCGCATAATACCCTTCGCGCGCGAAGACCTTGACACCCGGGCGCGATACCTTAACTTCGATCTTTCTGAAGCTTCCATCAGTTGCAGTGTTGGTGGGTGCATAGGTCAACTCGTAATGCGTGCGCACGTCTTCAAGGGCCTGGCGCAGAGGTTCGCGCATGTCGAGAGAAGCGGGCAGCATCGCGCCGCCTGTGCTTTCAGCAAGGTGAAGCAGATTACCATGGGTATCGGCGTGGATCGAGGCTTCAGCGATCTCACCCGCTCTTACTGCGTCGGGTCTCACGGCCTGGTCGATACTGCTTACTGCGCCCATCATCTGCTGCTGGCTGGCCACGGCGGCGGCCATCAACATGCGTCTGGAGTTGGCCAGCTCGGAAGCATCGCTAAAGCCGCGCGGATCGACCGCATAAATACTGACGTTGGCGCGATTGGCGTTGCTGATGACCCTGTTCAGCAGTTCGTCTGTTTCGGAGCTCATGGGCAACCCGGCCGCAAAGAGAAGAATGACTTTGCGTCCCGGAATATCGGCCTGTGCCGCAGCGAGTTGGCTAAGAGGACCGAGGAATCTTGCGCTGTCGGCGTAGACATCCTGCAACTCCTCGTCCCAACGCGTCCCCATGATGCGGCTCACCGTCTGAATCAAACCGAGAAATGCCGATGGCCCCGCGCCCGCGGGTCCGGCTGGTGCTTGCCCTGCTGTCGTATTGACGCCGGTTGAGATATCTGTGCCCCCAACACTGGGATCAGCGGATTCGTCACCGTTGCTGGTGGGATAATCCTGGCTGGCAAATCGGCCGCTGGCCGAACCGAGCGCGTAGTCCGGCAACATTTCCTGGTCAAGAGCGTTGAGCTGGTCAGTGGTGGCGGAATCGAGAGCGCTGTGGACCGCTGCCGTGATCTTGTCACCGTCGTTGGTGTACGGCTGCAGAGACTTGAGCCCCGTCATGCCGAGGCTGTAGACACCTACGAATACGCTCGGCTTGAGCTCTTCTTTGACGAAATCGGCCAAGGCTGCCTGGGTAAGTTTGCGGCTGCGCGGGTCAAGGTTCGCAATCACAATTGAAACTACGCTGATGTCGCGAAGCTCGTTGATAGTCACAGATTTGGTAGCGCCGGCATCGGTCGCAGATGCCGCTGCGGGCGCAGTGGGAGCCTCGGTGCGACCGTCAAAAAACTCGAAGTGTTTCACGGTTTGCGGAACGCCATCCTCAAAAACCTGCACTTCATCGGGGCGCAGATCGTGGATGATATGAGCGCTTTTATCGCGGGCCACAAAATCCAGAAGAACCTCAGACGCCGTGGTCTTGATGCTTGGCTCGGGCGCCTGGGCAGGCGCGGCCAGAGGGAGAGCGATCAGCAGACAAAGCAAATGTCGCATATTTACCAGCCGGGCTTAAGTTTACTCTCAATTCCAACGAGAGTCGTCGAGCCGCGCGAAGACGTGACCAACCGTACGATGAAGACGCTTTACCTTGATAGAGAGACGGTTTCTGGGAGGAAAAGTTTACCGTTTTCAAGCAGTTGGCCCTGATTTCTCGCGGGCCGCTAAAGACCGTACGGAGGCGCGCTATCCCAGGTCTTGTGTGCGAGATCCTTCGGCAAGCTCAGGACAGGCTGTGGGGCACGCTCATTCCTGATCAAAATACTTCAGAAGGCTTGATGAACGGCGGTAAAACCCAATCATCAGCTCAGCGCAATCCTCACCGCCGCACCGTAATCGTTTGCCTGCCACGATTGGCGGGGCAGTTCGAGTTTCAGCGCATCGGCGTCCTGCGTCCACTTGATCTTTGCCTCGGTGCCGAGCACGGTCACGTTCTGGATTTTGCCCGGGTTGGTCTTGCTGGCGAGTCCCAACGATGCAATCTGCGCAGGGCCAAACGGCCACCCCAGAAAGATTGCATAAATTACGTTGTTGGCCTTGTTGCGCGTAAAGCGGATGTCTTTCTCGCTCAGCGCACTGATGCTGTTGCCCTGGAATGATCCGCTTTTCACCTGATTCGGCCCTTCGCCGAAGACGGTCCACGGCCGTGTCTCGTAAATAGCTTCGCCGTTGATCGTGAGCCACGCCGCAATCTCATCCACCACCGCAATCTCTTTGCTGTCGATGGTGCCATCGGGCTTGCCCGGCACATTCAAAATGAATGTCCCGTTCTTACTCACCGTGTCGACCATCCAGTGAATCACGTCGCGGGGAGGCAGATAACCGCCGTATTCGCCAGGCGTATCGAAGAGACTGCGCCGGTAGTGCCAATCGCCGATACAGGTTTCAGACTGCCACGCGTAGGGCATGATGGAACTGGTGAGGCCGCGCTCGTAATCGGCCACAAGAGCTTTCGCCAGGTTGTCAGGGATCTGCTTTCCGGTAAGCACGGCCTCCATCTTTCCCCGAGTCTTGAGATTGTGGTTATAGTAGTACGCGCTCACATTCATGCCGGCCCAGCCCAGCGGCACGCGGGAGTTGTCAAAGTAAAGCAGGTCGGGATCGTGCTGATCGATGAGGTCGCGGGTGCGATCGTAGAAATGTTTCACATATGACGCATCGGGCAGCGAGTTTTTGGGATGCTTCGCGCTGTACAGCATCTGCGGATCGAGCCCCTCCCACCATTGGTTTTTTCCATCGACCTTAGTCATGCGGCCGTCGTAGGGCACACCGGCCAGCGGCCCATTCTTATCGGCGCCGTGCGAGGTTTGAAACCACCACCAGTTACGCGCCTGGTGCACAGTCACTCCGAAACGCAACCCCTGGCGCCGCGCCGCCGCGGCCCACTCGCCGACCACGTCGCGATGCGGCCCGTGGTTCTTCGCGTTCCACGGCTGATACTTCGAGTCCCACGCGTCGAATCCGTCGTGATGGTTGGCCAGCGCAATGAAAATCCGCGCCCCGGCCTTCTTATAGCGCTCAATCATTGCTTCCGGTTCCCAGTTGAGCAGCGTCCACTGCGCGGTCAGGTCCTTGTAGCCGAATTGCGACGGAGGTCCATAGTGACTGATTTGGAATTTGTAATCAGGTGAGCCCTCCTGGTACAGCGCGCGTCCATACCAGTCCCCGAATTCGGGCACGCATTGCGGACTCCAGTGCGCCCAGATGCCAAACTTCGCGTCGCGATACCACTCGGGCGCGTCGTAGTTGAGCAGCGAATCCCAATTCGCTTGGTAGGGGCCTTCGCCGTTGAGCCCGTCGACGGGAGCCTGCATGGGCACGCCATCCCACGAGCCGCCGGGCAGTTCAGGCGGATCACCCCATTCCGTCGGCGTCCAATCGGCGTCATTCAGTTTCGTCTCGACAATCTTGCCGTCA
>JASHVU010000765.1 GCA_030044455.1 Acidobacteriaceae bacterium
GACGCGGAGTTGCCCTTCGATCAGAACGAGGTGCTGGCGCTCATCGCTCCACGGCCGATTTACATCGCCAGCGCGATCCTCGATGAAAACGCCGATCCACAGGGCGAGTTTCTCGGGGCACTGGCGGTTACACCGGTGTATCGCTTCCTGGGAACCACCGGCCTGCCCACCACCGAGTGGCCGCCGGTCGACCAGCCCATACTTGGCCGGGTGAGCTACCACGTTCGCCGCGGTGTACACAGTGTGACCGCTTTCGACTGGGAGCAGTATCTGCGTTTCTGCGAAGCATACGTGAAGCCCGGTGCGGATTTGAGGTAAAGCATTTAGTTTCAATCATTTGCCACTGGTCCGTGCATTTGCGTTGAATTTCCCCCTTCTGCGCTACATTCAAATCAGGGCAGAGAATCCTCCTGAAAAACGGCAGCCCCGAATCGCTCGCTGACCATCGGCCGTCGAACCCGGGGCTCATCGGTTTCGGAGTGATTTCGCGCTGCGGTGCTCGCAAATGCCGAACCTTTAGTTTCATAAAGTTGCATCGAGAGAGGCGCAGAGAATGGTAGATAACCCGTTTCATTTCAATATTCTGGCCGCAACGCCTTGATTGTAATGCGTTTAGCGCAAAACTTTTTCGCTAACCGCATGAAAACAATCAAGTTATTTTCGGAGAATACTGGGGGGGTATGCCATCGCCGCGAAGCCAACCAGAAACAGACCCGAGCTGGAAGCTGGGAGTTGCAGCAACTGCTGGGTTGCTTAAGCCTGGCGACTGTCGTCAAGTCGCCGCGACACCCCGGGGCCCCCCAGTGAATGATTTGTATTTGCTGGGGTAGGACGACACGGAGTCGACGACCTCTCTCAATCCTCAATACGGCGCACTTACCCGGCAATTGCTCCGGTTTCCGAGTTCTTATCTGAGAGTCTGAAGTTTTGCCGGGCGTTCGCATTGAATTCCGGGTGCCGCTCCTGGCGTGTGGAAGTCTCTCCGAGCGCACCAAGACTCGTTCATGGAGCCGAATCGGCCCGGGCGTCCAGGTTAACGGCGCCCTCGAAGCCGTTCCTTTTCGCAGGTGACCCGGAGCACAGATAAAACCGAGTCCAAGGCGGAAAGTAAGATTACCGCCGGGAAAGTATGTTTGCCTCAAATTGATGGAAGTAATGGACGTGACCGCTGGATCAGTTTCCAGCTGTCCCTCATGGGCGTGAACGCCGGCGGGGACGCACCAGTCTTGAGTGGAACGATCGCCATGAGGAATCCGGCAATCATTGATGCTGTTCGCGGGCTCGATCCGGCGCAAGTCCTGATTGAGACTGATGACGCGGTACAGAACCAGAGGTCACGTGTCGGCAAGCGGCTTTTCGATATTGCGCTCGCCCTGCCCTTGTGCTTTCTCGCATTTCCGCTGCTGATCGTGATTGGCATTCTGGTGCGGCTCACATCAAGGGGTCCGGCCATCTACTGGTCTCTTCGCTTGGGAAAAGACAATCGACTCTTCCGCATGCCCAAGCTGCGTACCATGTGCGACTACGCCCCCCAGCTTGCTACGCATCTCTTCACCGACGCACAGCAGTATCTGACTCCCGTTGGCGACTTCCTTCGCCGTACCAGTCTCGATGAGCTGCCGCAGATCTTCAGCATTCTCATCGGCGATCTGAGCTTTACAGGCCCGCGGCCGGCGCTTTTTAACCAAAGTGATTTAATCAACCTGCGCACCGATCTCGGGATTCACAAACTCACGCCCGGGCTCACCGGATGGGCACAGGTGAACGGCCGCGACGGCCTCAGCGTGGAAGAGAAGGTGGGATTTGACGTCGAGTATATGCGCCAGCAATCATTTCTCTTTGACCTTCGAATCCTGGCCATAACCGTCAGTAAGGTGCTGTCGCGCGAAGGGGTAAGCCACTGAAGTGGAGAGCAACCGGAATTGACCAGGGAGGCGCTAGTCGGCTCGATCAAGGGCGAACGGAATGAGGGACGATGCAGAGCAAGTTGAAATCCCTGGTGGGGCGCGAAACAGTGCGACTCGAACAGACATTGATACGCGCAACGATCAAGGGCCGCGTCGTGCTGGTAACCGGGGCGGCGGGCTCCATCGGCGCAGAGCTATGCCGCCAGATCGCACGCTTCGGCCCGGCTGCCATCGTCGGCTTCGAGATCGCCGAGTCGCCGTTGTTCGAAATCAACCGCGAGATGCGGCACGCGTATCCCAATGTCCCGTTCTTCGCCGAGATAGGCAATGTGCAGAACCGTGCGCGTCTCAATGAAGTTTTTTTGAAGCACCGGCCCGAGCTGGTCTATCACGCAGCCGCCTACAAGCACGTTCCACTGATGGAGGAGAATCCTTTCGAGGCCATCGAGAATAACGTCTTTGGGACCCTCAACGTAGCCCGCGCCGCGAGCGAGTACGAGGTAGCCAGCTTCATCCTGATCTCGTCAGACAAAGCCGTGCGGCCCACCAGCGTGATGGGTGCAACCAAGCGCGTCTCAGAACTTCTACTGCAAAACTTGCAGAATGGCGGCATGCAGTTCATCGCGGTGCGATTCGGTAATGTGCTGGACTCGAACGGCAGCGTAATTCGCATCTTCAAAAAACAGATTGCCGCCGGCGGCCCGGTTACCGTGACGCACCCCGAGATGCGCCGGTATTTCATGACGATCCCTGAAGCCTGCCAGCTTGTGTTGCAGGCCTCGGCCGTCGGCGCTGGCGGCCAGATTTGCGTGCTCGACATGGGCCAGCCGATAAAAATCGTGGACCTGGCGAGAAACTTGATTCAACTCGCGGGACTCAAGCCGGACGAGGACATCAAAATTGAATTCACCGGCGTCCGTCCCGGCGAAAAGCTATTTGAAGAGCTCACCTCGATGCTCGACGATACAGTTCCAACCGATCACGAGCAGGTACGCATCTTTGTCGGCAATCTAAAGCCGCAGTTCGACATCGACGCCTGGCTTCGATCGCTCAAGGGCATCTGCACGACCCGCAATACGGCCCGGCTGGTGGCGGCGCTTAAAGAGATGGTGATCGACTACACCCCAAGCCAGTATCTGTTAAAGGAAATTGAAGACGCAAAAGATGGTGGACTGCAGCTTGCGGGAAAAGCCGAGCAGCACTCCATTCCATGAAACGCCGGCCCACGACTGGGGCGAAACTCGCGCTACATCGCTCCCGTCTTCCACTCATATCGAACCGTCTGGTGAAGCGCTCCGCCTTTCCAAAAGGCACTTACCTCCTCCGTTCGCATCGCTGCGAAGGTGCTGCTCAGGCTGGCTAGGTTATGCGAGAAAAACTGCGGCGCCTGACCGGAGCCGTCATCGTTTGAATCTGTGTTTGCATTCGCGTTCACGCCGTCCATCAGTTGTGTTGCGCGTGCAAAATTCGCGCCTTCGGTTTCGTGATCGAACCCGCTGAGCATCACTAAGGCCTGGCCCGCCGGCGATGCCGCGGTACTCGCCTTTCGCATCATGGCGTTCAGCATTGCCACATCGTCGCTGATCATGCAGTACCGGCCGTCGATGGCAAAGGCCAGTGGTGCGATTCCATCGAGTGCAAAGTAGGTTCGCGCCTCCGGCGCCTGCTTCCATTCAATTCCCAAGTTGCCAGCCGTCAGTTGCGGAGCCAGCGCCTGAGCGATCGCCGCCTCAACATCGCTCGCGCTCCAGGGCTTCTGGGATTCGAGCACGACGGCCGAGCGGAATCCCACAAATACGCCGTCCGGTTGCGAGACGCTCTTGTCAACAACGAGCATCGTGTCCGGCTGTTCCGCTTCAAGCAGGCTACGCAAGCCCGCAAGTTCCGCGCCCTTTGGTGGAACGACTGCGGGCGGTAGGTCGATGCGCGTCTCGAGATCGTCTTCGGCGCCGGCCTGCGCCGCAGCCTCGACCTCCGGCGGCGCAGCTGTGCGATCCGCATAGCCGGCCAATTTGCGCGAGAGCAGCCGTGCGTCGATCGTCTCAAGAATGCGCTCTACTCCTGGCGCGGCTTCTGCACGATAGTATCCCGCGCCTTCAGGCACGAGTGCTCTCATCTGCCCAAGATCATTCTGCTCAGCGTTGGCGCTCTCCGGCGACTTGGGCAACAGCACTCGCTCCTCATGAAACTCGCCGCGCGTGCGGTATAGATCGCTGATTGCGGCACGATAATGACCCATGTCGGTGATGTTCTGCTGAACCCAGTAGCTGCGGAAGTACGGCGAAGGAACGAGCCGCGAAAGATCGAGGACCATGCGCAAATCGCCCGGCCCCTCGCCGGACTTCGACGATGTTTGCGTTACTTCGGCAAACCATCCGTCGTTGTCGAGCGCTTGCTGGTTCTGGTTCTCGATCAGTGCCAGCGCGCCGGCCAGCAGATCTTCGCGCGTGGCCAGCAGCAGATAGTCGCCCCAAGCAGCAAAGGCAACGGAGCGTGCCGAGCCGCTTCCTTGACCATTTTGATCGCCGTCCCCACTGCTCGCGCCACCGGTGCTTCGCACATAGAAGACGACATCGCCCACCTTGCGTGTTTCAAAGTCGTTGCGAGACTGCATCAAACCGGTTTGCATGGCCTGCGCGTTGGGCATGTGCGTAATGTAAAGAAACTCGAGCTTGCCGATGTCGTAGAGCGCCAAGGCACTCTCCTTACCTGCAATCTGTTTAAGGAACGCCATGTCTGGTTTCTGTCCCGCAGCGCCGGCAAACTCACCCTGCGCATCGCCGAGCCGCCCGAAGAGCCGCGACCGCGAGAAGACTTCGAAGTTGTCGCTCTTGAGCCAAAGCTGTTTCTCAGGTGATGTATTCCAGTCGTGCAGCAAACCGGCAAAGTCGGGCGACTCAATATAGAGCTGCGCCCCCGACGGCATCCAGGCAGCCATTGACCTGGCCGGCGCAGACCCAGATTCAAGCGCTGCCCACGCCGCCAGTGCGGCCGCAAGCACGCCGCCGCCGATCGCAATCTTCCGAGCTTTACCCGCCCGCGCAAGACGGCGCACGATCATACCGAGCTTTGTCATCGCTGCGCTCCTTTGCTGTGATCTGCAGCCGCTATGCGTGGCCGTACAGCAATGGGCTGATCGAGCGACTCTTGTATCACCGGTCTGCGGCTTGCGTTCTCGGTGTCCACGGCCATCCGAGCTTCAAGCGCAGTTCTATGGGCTTCGAGCTGCATAGTGTCACTTGATTCATCACCCAGCGAGATAGCGGTGGCAATCCAACTCACAGTCGAAGGCAGATTTCCAATGCGTTCGTAGATTACCGCCAGCTCGCTTGCGACTTTGAATCGCTGGTCTTCAGGAACCTGCGGAAGCACCGTTTCAGCGGCTGACGTCTCACCTTCATCACCGTACCTCTGTGCCCATCGCGGTATGGGATAAGTGTTGCTACTGTTGTTTACCAGCGGGTCGATTGCTGCAAGAGCCATGGCGTTATGGCCAAGCGCAAACTCCTTTTCAAACAGCATCAGTCGCGCCTCGTCGCTGGGGCCGCTGGCGAGGGCATCGAGCAAGATAGGCTCAGCATTTGCGGCGGAGCGCGCTGCGGCAATCCGGCTGGCGAGATAGTACGGACGATTCGCCGCCTCCGGTGTGATCTTCGCGCCGGATGCAAGCAAAGTCAGCTCGTCAGTCCCGGCGTTTGCCGGTTTAGCCGCACCACTCAGCGCAGTCGCCGCCTCAACCCGCACGCCGTATGCAGCGGAACTGTCTTGCGCAAGCTGAACCAGCATTGCTTGCGCGTCGGCAACTTTCACTTGAGCCTTCAACTCCGCGCGCGCCAGTCGCAGCTCGTAGTCCAGCTCCCAAGGTACACCGCTTTTGAGAGGCGTCAGAAACTCGAGCGCCTCCGTATCGTGACCGGTTCGCTCAAGCAGCGATGCGGCCGAGTCGAGACTACTGTAGAGGTCCGCTGAAAGCGCGAGTGAGCGCAACTGCTCTAACGCATCCGGCATATCGGCTGCGGCAATCTCAGCCTCGGCCAGTGACAGATAATCGCCGGGCAATGCAACGCCCGATTCCTGCCGGCGCCGCAGCACATATTCCAGCAGCAGGCTCGCCGACCTGCTGTCGTGCTGCGAAAGCAGCGTCTGCGCCGCCTTGTCGAAGATCTCAAGGTCGCCGCTGGATCCGCCATCGTTATCCTCCTGGCTTAATGCTTCCTGCTTCTTTTCATATGATGTGAGCCATTCGGCCAGCTTACCCCCATGCGCTGCGATCTGGATCTCAATCGGCAGCAACTCATCGCTGTGGCTGGTGCGCGCCTCCGGCGTAATCGCATCCAGCATCTGCGCTGCCTGGGCGTAGTGTTTATCTCCCAAGTAGTAGTCGATCAGCCGTATTTGCGCATCGGCCAACTCGCCTGCATGCTGCTCGTTGGTCATCCCGTTCTGGCGCTGCTCCGCAGTCAGAGGCTGTCGCGCCAGATCGACCTCCTTCTCAAGCACCACGCCCTTTTGCAGCTGCGGAATCCATGACACGAAGCGAAGCTGTGAAATCTCATCAGCAGGATCCTTGGCGGCCATGGCCAGGTCGATGACCCACTCAATGGCCTGTTTCGGATCGTCGAGCGACAGGAATGCCGCTTGAAACAGACCATCAGTCTGCCACGAGCCGTTCCTGGCAACATACGAGCGCACTACCGCATCCATTTCGGGTTTCAGCGTCAGCGCCAGCTTCTTCTCGCCAAGGTGAGCGGTGATCGTTGAGAAGTTGGTCCAGAAAGTTGCCGGAACCGCGCGCACATCAACTTGCCCGCGCAGAATTCCGAGAGCCGTCTTCCAGTCCTCAATAGCGCCATTGCGATTGCCGCCGGACCACTCGATCTCAGCCATGGCATCATAAATCCCGGCGGTGTGTGGAGACAGTTGCAAACCCTCGCGATACTCGTTGAGCGCCTTCTCCAGCTCTCCCGCATCGGCATATGCCTGCGCCAGCGCTTCGTAACTCGCCAGGTTCGACGGGTCGTCTTCAAGCCCGGCGGCAATGTAGTCCTCTTCATCGCCATGGCCTGCAACGCTGCGATAAACTCCGTAGCGCATGCCGTAATAGAACCAGGTATGTCCGGCCAACTGGCTCGCCGAATCAAATTTTTGCGTCACCCGCTCGCCAATGGTTTGGTCGCTCACAGATGCCGCAAACGCTGCGTTGGTCGAGTCCGATTTGTTGTCGAAGTAGAGTCCAAGCAGCGCGGTGTTCGCGGTCTTCCAGATTGCCGGGCGCTGACGCGCAGAGACGGCAGCCGTGATGTGGGCTTCGTCGGAGTTTAGCAGCAGATAATTCGCTGCCGCATCGCTTGTGTCGGTTGAAGACCGGCCAGCAAGTGTCTCAAGCCGGTCGGGCGCATGCTTCAGCAACAGTTTGAAGTAATCGGCTCGCAGATCGTTCATGGCCTGCGAATCGGCGCCGATGCTTTCCATCACCGCCAGCGCACTGGTTTCGTTGCCGCCCTGGAGATACACATTGGCGGCGTGCATCTGCATGTTGGTCCGGCGCGAGCCGCTCAGCGTGCCGGCATACACCTCCAGCACGCGTCCCAACTCGTCAAAGCGCAGGCGGGCGGTCTCGAGCGCAATCAGCGGATCAATCTGGCGATCAGCAATTGCGCCACCGCCGCGAATCAGTTCAGTGCGCCACTGTTCTTCCACGTCAAGCAACCCCGCCTCGTGCGCTGCAGGCACCCATATTTCAGCCAGCTGTTCGGGCGATGCACTTGCGCGATCATTCGTGAGAAATTGCGCGAATTCCACTTTCTCCTCTGGCGTAAAGAACTCGCCCACGCTGCGGCCCATCTCGATGACCGCCTCCCGGAAATTGTTCCGTGCTGCAAGCTTTCGACTCGCAACCGTGCGCGCGCGCCATTGGGCGTCGGTCACCGAAGCCAAACCGCGCTTCTCCACCTGCTCGGCCATGATCGAGGGTGAGGACGCTGAAAGCGCTTCCGTCGCATCGCGTACCGCAAGCAGCGTTTGATAAGCCTGCTGCTGTCGCCGCTGGCGAGTCTCAATACGCGCGTAAAGGACGGCGCCCGATGCATCATCTGGCTGCAGCAAATCGTTGCCCGCGAGTTTCACACCCTGTTCGGCAAACTGCCGCGCCGGGTCGATGAGGCCCCACTCCTCCAGCTGTTTCGCAATCCTGAATTCGTCGTTCGCGCGCTCCTGATGCCCATCGCTCCAGATCGTTTTGAGCGCCTGCACCGCGAGATCGACCTTGCCCTGCCGCACCCGCACCTTCGCCTCATCCAGTATCCACTGCGGGTCTTTATAGGTAAGCACGTAAAGCCGCTCGTAGTCGGCGCACGCATCGTCATAGCGCTGCAGCTGTTCTTCAAGTGCCACGCGCTCGATGTAAAGATCGCTGCGGTCCCTGCGAATTACAATCGCGTTGTTATAGGCGGCGATGGCTGCGTCGTCGTCGTGGAAAGCCCTCTCGGCCCGCGCCAGGATTATGGCAAAGCGCGAGTCGCTGGGTGAATTGCTGACCGCCTCTTTGCCGAATGCCACGAGCTGCTGTTCGCAGTGATAGCGAAGCGCGAATGCAGTAGACTCGGCCAGCAAACCCTGGTCCTCAGGATAGGCGCCAAGCAACGCAATGTACTGCTCCATCGCGCCCGAGTAGTTTTTTAATCGCGTCAGCGCCGGAATCAGGCTGCGCTGCAGCTCGGCCCTCCGCGCCGTGCGTTCATTGCGACTCATGGGTGCAGCCTTGAGATTGGTAATCTTCGAAAGGTAAAAGTCCCGCAACCCAGCATCGTCGCCGGCACGCGCGTAGGTTTGTGCCATTGCGGCAACATATTGTTGGTTGAATGGCGAAGCAGCGAGGAGCGGAGCAATCAGCTCGCGAGCTTGCGCGGTCGAGCCCATCTGGCTGGCCTTGTCTGCAGCCTCAAGTGCAAACTGTGTTGCAAGACTGGGCGCCGCTGCTTTCTCAGCCTCAATCAGCGCCGTCACCGCGCGCGGCCGCTGTCCGTCGCGCCAGTTCAAGTCCACTTCGGCTCGCACCACTCCCAGAATGCGCGGGTTCTGCCGGTAGAGTTCATCAACGATCGCCAGCGCCTGCGCCGGCTGCTTCTGTTGTTCAAAAGCGTTGGCCAACTCAAGCTGAAGCTGCATGCGACGGATAGGATCGCTGGCAAGCACAATCTGTTTCTCAAGTGCGGCGTTGCTTTGCGCCGTCAACGCATGAGCTTGGGCAACCTGCCGGACTGCGTCGAGCAGGTCAGATGAGGTCGCGTTTGCAACTGCCCGAGCAAGCAGCCCGGCCAGTTCATCGCCACGCTGCAGCGCCAACAAAACGTCTACGCGTAAATTGAGAGCCGCAAGAGATGTGCCGTCGGCTGCTACGGCCTGAACCGTCGCAGAGTCAACCGCATCGCGCGTGGCAGGCCGCGCAGCCAAAGCCAGCAGCCGGTTGCGCGCATCCGAGTTTCCATTGCCGGCAAGTGCGGCCAAGGTATATTCATGCACCGCGGCAGCTGGGTTGCCCAAGTTCTCGTCAATTGCGCCCGCCTCGTATCCATAGAGCGCGGGTTGGTGGAATTTTGCGCGCGCTGAGTCGATCTCGTTGAGCGCGTCGTCAAACCTAAAGTAGTCCCAGAAGACTGTAGCCGCTTGCAAATAACCGTCGGGCGAGCCGGGACGCATCGCCGGCATCTGTCGCCAGAAACTCGCGGCTTCAGTCATGCGGCCGCGGTCGGCGTAGATGTCTCCGATATGTGCCAGCCTATCGAGATCGCCCGGCGACGCGAGTAGCAGATTCTTCTCAACGGCGACTGCGCGATCGGTATCGTGCGAATTGAAATATGCCAGTGACCGGAAGACATTCGAAGCTTGCTCGCCGATGTGCTGGTCGGCCGGATAGGCTGACGCCAGCTCGCTGACCAGCGGTGCACTCTGCTCAAAGTGCGAAGACCAGATATCCGCTTGAGTCAGTTCGTTCAATGCAGCATAATCGCGCAGGCCTGCCATGTGAGCCGCATACCGCGTATCGACTTCGAGCTCCAATTGTGCCATTTCGGATTTCAAATGGCCAGTCCTGCTCAGCTCGTCAAAGAACTCCGACTGAAGATCGGGCGACTCAAACCAGTACTCCTGCAGCAGCTGCAAACGCTTATCCTGGTCGGCAGTCGGCCGTGTGTTATATGCGTTCAGCAGATTCCGCACAAAGACCAGATCGTGTGGAAAGCGCCGGTGCGCGTATAGATTTACCTGCACGTAATACTGGGGTGCGGTCTGGTTCACGCTGGCGAAGTACGATTCGAGCTCTGTGCCCTGGAACGTGTCCACCACCTGGCGCGTGAGGGCGGCGTATTGCTCGTACCTCCGTTCGCGCAGGTAGAATCGCCCTAGCTTGTCATACCAGCTTTTGTCGGGGAACTTCTCCATCGCTCGCTTGTACACTTCTTCTTCTTGTTCATCGAATCGATTCTGACGCAGGAACTCCGCCAGCCGCCCGTAAATGCCGGGATCATTCGGGTCGCGGTCAACTTCGCGCCGCAAAACAGCCAGCGCATGCGGTAACTGTCTGAGGGAGGTGAGGCGCGCAAGATATCGCTCAAGCACTTGGGAGTATTCGCTCGCCGGAGACGCAGCAACCTGTGTGGTTGGCGCTGCCGGAGCTGCCTCGAGTGCGCGCCCTTGCGATAAATCCTGGGGCTGTGAAGAAGCTGGAGGATTCTCCGAGTCATTCCCAATCTCTGAAGGACCCGCATTGTCATTCGCAGCAAGCCCGGATTGAGATTCCGTGGCTAGTGGTCGGCCCTTTGCCGCAGCGGCCAATTCAGCCAGCATCCGATCGTACATGCCAAACTCGTCCTGCGCACGATCCTGGCGGGCATAAGCATCGGCAACTTCCATCGCGACTCCGTAGCGGTTCGTGCCAGACGGGAACTGTGCAAGGTACGCCGACCCTTCGCGAATGACTGCGTCGCTCAATCCGTAGTTGGCGTAGGTGTTGATCAGTTGCGCATGCAATCCGGCCCGCTCCGGTGCAGCGGGGAACTTCTTATCGAGAATTGCCAGCAGCTCGACTGCTTTGGCGCGATGAAAATATTGCTGTGCGCGCACTTCCTCCTCGTGCGACTCGCTTTCGGGATTCGCGGAATTGAAAAACAAGGAAAGAATTCCGTTGAAGTAGCCGGGGCCCGTATCCATGGTGGCAATGTCGCGATACATCGCCAGGTTCCCCGCACCCAGCGGAATGGGCTGGTCGGACGCAGTAAACAGAAGATTACTCATTCCGCTGAGCGCAATCTGCTGCGCGGGTTCTCCACGCACGCTCCCGCCCGCGTTGTCCAGCGCGAAGTAATAACGGGCTGCTTCGGCAGGATCCTGCGCGCGCAGCGAGAGCTGTGCCAATGTATCGAGTTCCTCCGTGGTCCACGCGGCGTGGCGGCCGTCTTTGTTCCCGCGATAGTCAGCCAGCACCTGGCGCGCGGCGTCGATGCGGCCTTCCTGCTGATAAAGCCAGAAGATGCGCGCCGCTGCATTCAGATCGTCGGGATTCTTCACGAGCCTCTCTCGCGCATCCTTGAGGAACTGCCGATCGGTGTGGGTCTGCTTCAGCAGCTCCGTGTAGCTCACGATAAGCTCATCGGGCCACAATGGACGAAAGCCGTGGTCGTAAACCATTAGAGCCTTTTCGACTGATCTGCTGCGGTATTCGACAAGCGCCGCGGCCTTCACCGGGAACACCGGATCGGTGGGGAATGCGTGCTGATAAGCCGCGATCAGCTTACGAGCTTCGTCAAACCGATTTGCGCCAACCAGGAAACTGAATTCATCGCTATACACCGATGCAGTATTGGGATTGCGCCGAACCCACTCGTCATAGATCTCTTCGATCTCCGCATCGGTAAGCTCGGCGTCGCCTTTCAGCGCCAGCATGCGTTCAAAGGCCTTCCACGATCGTTGGTCGCGCACCTCGGCATTCTGCTGATCGTCCGTGGCCGGAGCCGCTGCCACTTCCGTCAGGGCTCCAATTTCGTCGCGCCAGCGCAAACGGCGATGATAAAAATCCGCCAGCTCGAGTTTTGCGCCTACGGAGTCGCTGGCATGTACTGCATATTGCTTCCAGTCGGTTTCGGCTGCCGCAAAATCAAGCGCCTGCTCATCGGCTCGAGCCCGCAGCGCGTACAGGTCTGCTCTTTGCGGCGACTGTTTCACCAGTTTGCTCAGCTCGGCTCGAACTTCAGCCGGAGGCCTCGGATACATCACCTTTGCGTCGGCGGCGTCCATCGCGCGAAAGAGCGCGCTTTCGATATCGCTGCCTGCCACAGCGAATTCCATCCACTTGGGTAGCTCCGCGCGGGCTGCCACCAACACCGCAAAACCACCTAGTAACAGGGCTGCTGCGGCAATGCGCGGTGCGGTGCGCCAAGGCGCGAGCGATCTAGGGCAGCACTTCAATGGGCATCTCCTCAGTTCCAAGGTTGTGTGCAATGTCTTCAGCGGTCACCGTAAGTTTGTACTCGCCGGGGGGCAGCGAAGGCGGAATCGTGAGGGCGCCGGTGTTGGTTTCAGCCGCAGCGTTCCATCGCAGGCTCACGGGCGCTGCTCCGTCGATATGCGCAATCAGGTTGCGTGTGCTGGCCGAAGCGCTTGCCCTGATGTTGATTGGCTGGCCACGGTGAAAGTCGCTGCGATCGAGTGAAATCTTTACCGTGGGAGGCGTGCTGGCAATCACGAATGTCTTTGCCTCGCAGTATACGTTGCCGTGCTTGTCGCGCAGGATCAAGCGCACGTCGTAGGTGCCATCCTTCATGTCGACTGGAGCAAGAAATCGCGTCTGCCATAAGTCACCGTCACTCAGGTAGCGCAGCGGCTTGACGAGTCCGAATGGAAAGAGTGCAATTACCGAGACGATAGACGGGTCAGTGTGCACGCGCAGCACCGGATCGCCGGGTCTGATTACGCGCGGCCGCAGCAGCGCTCTGGGCACTGCCAAAAACGACGTGTACGGCGTAACAAATTTGTATTTGCGTGAGAGTCGAATAATTTCGTCGATCGCAGCGTCGGTTTCACCGTTGCGCGCAATCGCTTCGAGCAGCGCACTCACACGCGCCTGCGCCCATAACCGGGGCAGTCCCGGGTGGTCAAGCTCCTCTGCGGGAAACGCTACGTGAGCGGTCGCGTCGAGCGGCGCTCCGTCGCGATTCGCGCGCACCTCAAACGCCAACTTCTTTTCCGGCTGCGTGTACTCGCCCACCCAACTGGCTTCCGAGCCGGTGTACACCGAGTCATCGAGCGGGTAAATCTCCTGTGCCGCCGTGGCCGGCGTCAGTGCCAGCCCAAGCTGCGAGACCGGGCTGCGCACAATCTTTGAAAGGAGCACGTCGAGCTTGGCGTCGAGTGGTTCGGTCGAAAGCACGCTCACCATCGCGCCATCGTTCTTGGCCAGCATGCGCAGCAGGGTCAGGTTGGCGTCGTCGCCCACGGCAAAAACCTCGGTGCGAGGACGATTGGAGATCTGCTTCCATTGTTGCGCGTACGCCGCGACGATTTTGCCATCGGTCAACGTGCCACGGTCAGCCTCGCCGTCGCTGAGCAGGACAACATAGCTGTTGGGCTCAGTGCACTGCGCAAGCGCCGCCGCTAACCCCTTGCTCAAGTCGGTTCCGCCACGTAAGCGGCTGGCGCGCACAAAGTTCAGTGCGTTCTGAACGGACCCAGGGTTGGCGGCCACCGGATGCTGCTGAAACGCCGACACGTCCTGGTTAAAAAGAAGCACGTTGAAGTGGTCCTGCGGCCGCAAAATGAGCAATAGCTTTTCGAGAGCGCCATAACTGCGTTCCAGCTTTTCCCACTGCATTGAGAGCGAATTGTCGAAGAGCACAACAACGTTGCGGTTCGCGCCGCTCTCCGCCGGCGCACTGGCCATTTGTGCGCCGCGGCCCTCGCCCACCAGTACGCTGGCCTCAAAAAAGCCCGGCTCGCTTTGTGGCTTTTTGGGAGCGGTTTCATCGGGCTGCGTCTCTTCGGTCCGGGGATTCCGATAAGTGAGCACGCTTAATTGGTCGGAGTTCGCAGGGTCGATCTTCCAGCTTGTGGAGAGATCCTCGCTGAAGTTTACATTGTCGCCATCAAACGATCCTCGCACCGTATGCCCATCGCTTCGCGCGATGGTGAGCGGCAAGGTCTTCGATAACACCTGAAAATCCTGAATCGCGAGTGGCGAGCTCAAAGTGAAATTGATTTTCAGATGCCCGGCCGACTGTTGCTGGTAAGCGTCAGGCCTGAGCGGAAACGCGAACTGCGATTTGAAGCCGTTGACGTCGATCTTCTGGTGATATTCGAGTTCGAGCCGCTTGGTTCCGTATGCCGGAATGGGCGCAATGTGCGCCGAGAACTGTGACGACTGGCGCGCGGAATCTTCAGTGCGCTCGCCCATCTCCAGCAGCCCAGGATCGAGTTGTTGCGCGCGCACATCATCATAAATCTCCCGCGCCTTCCGTCGCGTAAGAATAACGGCAGGAATGCGCACCGTGCCGTCCCATACCGCAAAGTCAGAGACCGTACTCCCTGTGGGAAGAGCAAAAACGTAATTCCCCTCTTGCGGCATTGCGGTGTGATTCGAAAATATCTCGAGCACAAAGACGCGGGCGTCGCCATTCTCAATCGTGATGTCTACCTGCATCTCGTCGAGGGACAGAATCCGCGGGTCGGGCTGCGTGCCGCTTCCGGGAATCAGTACGCCCGCATCGGCACACGCTGCGCGCGTTACCAGGCAAAGGGCCGCAGCCACAAGAACTTGAGGCAAACGCGTGCGCTTCATGAGCCGGCATTTCATTGTGCCAGGCTCCTTTCGGCGATGCGAACCAGGCCGTTGTCTGTGCCGATGTAAATCTCGCCATTGCGTTCGGCGAGGGCGGTTATGTTCATTGAGGGCAGGCCGGCGGTCCACTGGCGCCATCGCCCCGTGTCGCGGTCATAAATGTAGAGACCGTCGCTCAGGGTCCCGGCAAGCACGTGTGCGGGCGTCACCATCATGGCGTTGGGATTCACCTCCATGGGCCGCGTTGCGTGCTCGAAGGCTGCAAACTGCCCGTCGGCTGCGAGCTTCATTACACCCGCGCCATAGGTACCCACAAACCACTCATCGCCCACCGGAGCAATGGCCGTAATCCAGTTGTGTTTGAGCGTGGAGTTGGCGACTGTGAAATTACGCACAACGTTCTTGTTCTCGAGAAGCGAGATGCCGCCGAGCGTGCCGACCAGCACACGACTCTGGCTTACGCCGATCGCATAAACGTGGTTGTTCACCAAGCCCTCAAAGGCATACAGGCTCTCGGCGCCATCATGGCCGAGAAAGGTGATCCCCGCGGGCGTGGCAATCGCCAGGCCGTCGCCGTAATTCTCAATGTCCGTCACGTTGTCGGCGATCAACCCATCGCGCCGCCCAAGTACGCGATCGAGCTCCCCATGCTGGTCAAAGAGCGCGAGGCCGTTGGCTGTGGCCACGTCGACGCGGGCATTGTGGTCATCGGCAAGGATGCGATTTATGCAGAAGATGTGCTCGTCCTCGCGGTGCGTGACCTTTTCAACGTCGCCGCGAATGGTAGCAACGTCGAGCCCGCGATCGAAATAACCTATCCACAGCGCGCCATTGGGGGCAAATGCGAGCGCGGAGATATCGCTGTCGCTCAACACCGGCCGCACCCCATTCAAAACCGGACGCCAGAAGTTCTCTTCGCCACTTCTCTCGAGCAGCCCTTCGTTTGTAACTGCCAGCAGTCCATTCTGCGTGTTGAAGAACGCGGTTGCGGCGGCTGCATCCTGTTGCCGCGCTGTCCCGACACCATCGGCGCGGATGCGTCGTTGGGCAGGCGCCGCATCGCGCGGCACGCGCACTATGCCTTCATCAACGGTGCCGATTGTCAGCGAACGATCGTCAACCGCCAGAGCCTGGGCAAAATAATTTTTGGCAAGCACACGTTTCAACTGCCCATTCTCAAACTCAGCCACGCCCAGCGGAGTACCAGCATAAACAGCCGCTCCGCGAACGGCGATCGACGTGACGTCGTCATCGGGCATGCCTTGCGCCGAGGTCAGTACATCCGCTGTGCCACCGTGAAAGTGAATCAGCCCTGACGTCTGCGTTCCCGCCCAAAAGTCGCCGGCGACACCCGCAAGCGCGGTAATGCTGCGACCAGAGAGTTGCGGATGCAGAAAGCTCAACTCGCCTGCGCCGTTGCCGTTCGCTCCTCCGCTATATACCAGCACACCGAGCTTGCGCGTACCCAGCAGCACGTCGCCCGTTGCGAGTGGAAGAATCACGGTCACATCGCGGGCCGCGGCCTCGTGCGGAAGGATCTGCATGAATCTGCGGCCGTCAAATAGCAACAACCCCGCACCATGCGTCGCAATGAGCAGTTCAGGTTGAGCCGCGCCTCGCGGCGTCCCCACCGCTAAAGCCGAGATCGGCGCAGCAGGCAGCTCCAGGCCGGGGCGAAAGCTTCTCGCCGGACTGCCATCGGCACTAACCTCGAAAAGGCCAGTCGGCCCGCCCAGGTAAATCCGCCAGTTGTAGAGCGCGCCGGTTGTCCACTTCGCCGGCGAGCTGATCCACTCAACAGGAACCGATGTTGACTCGCTCAGCATCCGGCTTTCAAACGGGATGTGCTCAGCGGCATTGGTTTCGGCAGCGGCTGACTTGAGCGAGCGCTCGATGCGAAGGAGAAGGAAGGCCAGAGAACCCGCAACCAGCACGAATGCCACCCCTATGCCGGCCAGAATTCTGGTTCTCCTCGTTCTGGTTTTCATCCCGGTCTCCAACTGTTGGCATCCAGACCGTTTCCGGTTCATAGGTTGACAAGCTGACATCTTGCAAGATGGCTCTTTTTTAGGGAAAGAGCCACTCGTCAGCATCAACGAGTAAGAGGCTTGAACCGAAAACGGTGTAGTGCCCGCAACTCAAACTAAAGCATGAGGCCAGCCGTTCGATAACTACAAGAGAATAAAGCAAAGTTGTTATTTGAGAACCGTGTCAGACGGAACACGGTGTGTCAGGCGGCAGACGGCGAGCATAATCCCCTGTGGTTCAAAGTCGCTGCCCTCGGTCGGGGAGGCAGAGCGAGGCAAAAAAAGAAGGCCGTCGGCTAGCTATGAGAGATACCTTCCATATCTCGCATCGCTCACAAACGGCCAATTCAAAGAGAGGCAGCTTTAGGAGGAAACCATCTTCGTTATGTGTCTGACCTTCGCGGCGCCGACCGCAAGCGAAAGTCAAGAGCCGAACTATCCGCGGGCGTAGCTTTCGAGCGCTATGCGGCTGGGAATCGTGATGGTGCAGCCATGCTGTGCAACCAGACGGCGGTTTTTGAAGATCGAAAGCGTGCGGGTGACGGTCTCGCGTGAGGCGCCGATGAATTCGCCGATCTGCTCGTGAGTAAGTGAAACCCTGCAGCGTGCGCCAGTCTCCTGCTTAGGGGCCTCGTCGCTCCAGCCCAGCAGCAGGCGCGCCAGCCGCTCGGGAACCGAGGTGGAGAGCCCGACCATGCGCAGTTGCTCGCAGGCCAGGTTAAAGCTGCGGCTGATCTCGCGAGTCACTATTTCGTAGACCTCGGGATGCCGCGCCATGAAATGGAGGAACGTCTGCCGCGAGAGATGCGCGATCTTCGCCGGGTAAAGCGTGTCGGCGGTCATCTCGTAACCATTGCCTGAGAGCGTTGAAGAAAGTCCCAGCACTTCGCCGGCCTTGGCGATGCGCAGGCTTAGCCGCCGTCCATCACTCGAGTTGATTGAGAGCTTGACTTCGCCCTCAACAATCACCATCACGCCGGCATTGTCCTGGGTCTCGCTGAAGAGAACCTTATTGGCCGGCTGCGAAATGGGAACCACGAGCGCGTCGAAATCGGCCAGGGCTGCTGGGGAAAGTGAGTTGAAAAACTCGCTCCTCATGTAAGGCTTGACGATTGTCGCATTGCTCTTCTCGGTGTGCATGTCATTACTCCGTGTCCAAGGGTTGCAGACTCTCGCGCGTGACCTCTCCGGCGAGATATTGGGTCCAGGGTGTGCTGGTCAGAATTGCGGCGTGCGTCTGAGAGTAGATCGACCTCAGTGCCCGAATTCCGCCTGCGTCGGCAAAGGTAGTATCACGAAGATCGAGAACGAGTTTGCGCGCAGCAAGGGTTGGTCCGGCTTCAACCCAAAGGCGGTCAAGTTCGGCCGCCCAAGGGCCTGCGATTCTGCCGTCGACCTTAATTACCGTTTCGCCTGCGTTTTCTCGAACTGTGATTCGTAACGCCATGCCCTGTATATGGCAATGCGCGTGCCAAACTTTTTCGTCGCAAGTGGCGATGCCTGCAAGGTTCTGAATTTAATTGGGATAGATTCTCAAGAGGTGTGACCTGGAGCACACCTGACGAGGCTTTGGAGACGAAGTGACGAAGACGATATTTCGTCACGAGACGAGGTTTCGTCGCCAACTGGCTAGGAAGACACCGTTGGCGAACTCCGAATGTGCCGCTGCAAAGTACCGAAAAATCCGTCTCCGGGGTGTAAGAGCTTGGGGCTTGATTCGCTGGTGCAAGTTATTTCCGGATGGGTGGCCATACCGGAACAACCTCATTCCTGAACACTGCGGCGTTTCAGAGGACCGCCCGCTCGAGTTTGCGATTCTCATACCGCTTGAGGATCCCAACCTTTTCGGTAATCGCGGACTATATATTTGTTGGCATCCGCCAGGTTGGTTATTGTCCGGGATTGACCGTCGTAAACCAACTTCTTGCCCGTCCGCAGGGCAACGGCATACAAGTTAACGGCGTCTGAAATAGGACCCGTATTCAAGAAACTCGAGGGAGATTGCCCTCCGCCGCGCACCGCGCCAATCCACTGCCGTATCCCCGCGGGAACCGCTTCCTGGTCCCGGACACGGGCTGGCGGAATCTGATCCTTGGGCCTTCTATCGGGAATCAAATGTGGGTCGTCCACATTAAAGCCAGCCAGAATCTTTCCCTTGCTGCCCACGAACATCATGCCCTCAATCGGAAGATCCTTGTTGTCGATTTCAAGCTCTTCAGGTATGGGCGGTCGCATGCCGCCGTCATACCAGACCAGGTCCACCGCGGGTCTTTTCCCGCTCGCCGGATACTTGAAGCGAACAGTACACGCGGTCGGGAAGGAAAAATCATTATTCACCGTGAACGCGATACCGTCATTCAACCCGCATGTGTGCGTCAACATAGGTTCCACGCTGGTGGGCGATCCCAACTCCAGGGCATTGAACACTGTCCACAGGCTGTAATGTCCCATATCCGCCATGGAGCCGCCTCCGAAGTCATACCACCCGCGAAATACCATGTGCGTATAGACAGGTGAGTACGGCCGCTCGGCTTCGGGACCGAGCCACAAGTCCCAGTCAAAGTCTTCGGGAACTGGAGTCGCAGCGGTAGGGATGCTGGTGTACTGCGGCCATACGGGGCGGTTCGTCCAGTTATGAATTTCACCGAGATCGCCGATGGCCCCGCCATTGATCCACGCCATCACCTGGTCCATCGATCCATTCGCGTCCCAGGGCATGAAGTGCGTGGCAACACGCGTTTCACGCGCGGTGTCGATCACCAGTTTGGCTTCCTGCAATCGATTGGCAATGGGCTTATGCATAATCACATGCTTGCCCCTCTTCATTGCGGCGATGCTGATCACGCCATGAAGATGATCCGGCGTCATGATCTTGACGGCATCCAGATCTTTCTCTTTGTCCAGCAATTCGCGGAAATCCGCATAGGACGCGCAGCCCCTGAATGTTTCGCCAGACCGTTGGGTCGCGTAGTAGGTTTCTACAAAGTCCTTGGCTACGTCGCGGCCTCCAGGAACAATTCCTTCGCTTCCCGCCATCCAGTCGGGCTTACCAAGGGCCTTTCGCAAATCATTCAAAAGCCCATCTCTTCCCCAATCCCGGTAGCCGATTGCGTGCTTCGAAGGATCGCAGACGGCGACAATCTGTATCTCCGGAATCGCTATCAATCTCGGCATCTCGCGAAGACCCTCAGTGCCTGTTCCGATGTAAGCCAGCGCGATTTTGTCGCTGGGAGCGACAACTCCGCTTCCACCCAGTACATGCCTTGGAATGATCGTGAAACATGCCGAAGCGGATGCGGTTTCAATGAACTTGCGGCGATTCATCTTACTTGTGACCTTTCTGGCCTTGTCAGACCTGGAGTTGATGAAGGTAGGGCACGCTTGCAGCCATCATGGCCAAGTCCATCTCGACGAAATAATTCCTGATGCCCCCGATCTTCGCGGCGGTAAAAATCCTTTTCCAATCCAGTGTGCCCTGGCCCACCGGCACAATCGTACGCGTCGTCGCCGACCATCCCTGCACGTGCATGGAGATGAATCGGCCGGGATACTTCGTGAAATATTCGGCAGCGTCGAATCCTTCGCTGATCGTCGATACCTGGAACTGGAACTTCACGAACTTTGGATCGAGAAGTTGAAACAGCAGGTCGTAGGTGCGCTGGCCATCGACGCTCGAGCATTCGAAAACTTCGTTGTGGAGCCCCTGCACAATGCCGGCCGCCGCAGCACGCTCACCGATTTTGTTGTATTCCTCGGCGGCGCGCTTTACGTCATCCATGGTGGGATTCTTCGGGCCGCCAAGACTCGCCACCAGCATCTGCGTCATCCCCATGTCTTTGGCCCAGGCAATGCTCGCGTCCTGATCCTTGCGCAATTCGTTGAGCGCGAAATGGCTGCTGATGCAGGTCAGACCCGCATCCTGAATGATGGAGCTTAGCTCCTTTCCGCTGTACTTTCTCAGGCCCGCGAATCCCGAGCCGGCGTACCCCACCGGCGAGCACATCTCGATGCTCTGGAATCCCGCTGCTGAAAGTTTCCTGAGGGTTCCCGGAAAATCCTCGGCAATCATGCTGCGCACCGGCCAGGTTTGGCAGCCGATGGGAAGCCCTAGCGGGTCCGCGTGAACGATATTCCTGGTGGACAACAAAAGCTCACCGAGCGCCACGCACATACCCGCCTGTTTAACGAATGCTCTTCTCGATAAAGTCTGCACCTGTTTCTCCTTGCATTCGAACTGCGAGAGAATTGTAAGCCCACGGGCAGCGGCGCCGAAACAAACGCGACGCTCGACGGGCCGGAGACTCAATTGATTGTTCTACTGCATTTCGAGGTCCCATCTCGGAAATCCGACGGCAGGAATAAGCATGAAATCAGTCTAGACTGAAGAAAAGTCGAAGCTCCCGTTACACTTTCAACGTGTTCTCCCTTTGCCAATTGGCAGCGGACACACACGGAGTGAATGAATCAAAGAATAGGTAAAGAAATGATAGTTTCTCGTCATTTGACGTTCCAAGAGAAACGCCGCCTGTCCGGAAGCGATTCCTTCTGCTCGAAGCATGTCCGCGCTGAGGGCCTGGAGGCTCCCAGGACTACCGGCTGGAGCCCGGCGCTACGATATATATTCTGTGCGCTCGATGCCGAGCTTCTTGATTTTGGAGTTCAGTGTGGTCCGTTTGAGGCCCAGTTTGGCTGCGGCGCCGGTGGGTCCGCCGATCATCCCCTTGGCCTCGCGCAGCGCGCGCAGAATATGTTCGCGCTCGGCTGCCTGCAAGGTCGGATTCGTCTCGCCCGGCGCTTCTTCCTCTTCTTCGCCAACATCTTCGAGCTCGGCCAGTGGCACGTAAAGCGCCGGCCCGCGCGACAAGATGACTGCACGCTCAAGAAAATTCTCGAGCTCGCGGATGTTGCCCGGCCATTTCCATGCCACCAGCGCTTCCATCGCCTCGGGTGGAATGGTCTCGATCGTCTTTCCCATGCGGCGGCTGTGGCGTGCCACAAAGTGCCGCACCAGAATGGGAATGTCACCGGTGCGCTCGCGCAAAGGCGGCGCAAAAACCGGGAAGACCTTGAGCCGGTAAAACAGATCGCTGCGAAATTGCTTTTCCGCCACCATCCTGGCAAGGTCGCGGTTGGTGGCCGCAATTAGCCGCACATCTACCGGGATGGGCCGGGTACCGCCGAGTCGCTCAATCTCTCGCTCCTGCAACGCCCGCAATAGCTTCGGTTGCAGATCGAGCGGCATCTCGCCAACCTCGTCGAGGAACAGAGTACCCTGGTGAGCCAACTCCAGCCGCCCAATCTTGCGCAAAATTGCGCCCGTAAATGCGCCCTTCTCATGACCGAACAGCTCACTCTCAAGCAATCCGGCCGGAATGGCGGCGCAGTTCAATTTGATAAATGTGTGCTCCGCGCGCAGGCTCAGGTTGTGGATCGCGCGGGCCAGCAGTTCCTTGCCGGTTCCCGTTTCGCCCTGGATCAGCACGGTTGCATCGGTGGGCGCGACCGTCTCAATCTCACGCAGAACATTTCGCAGGCCAGCGCTTTCGCCCACGATGTCGTCAAAGTTGTGTTCCAGGTTGATCTCTTCTTTCAGGTACTCGCGTTCCTGGTCCAATCGGTCGCGCAATTCGGCAATCTGTTTAAAGGCCAGCGCATTGTTTACTGCCATGGCGACATGGCCGGCGACCCGGGTCAGCCGCTCCGCGTCCTGCTGCGAAAAGGCATTTTCTCTGCGGCTGGCAGTGGAAATGGTGCCCAGGGTTCGTTCGCGATGGATGAGCGGCACCCAGATTGCCGAATGCATTCCTACTGAAGTCAGGTGGCTTACCGATTCCGGCGCGAACGGCCAGCGGTCGAGCCTGTTGAGAATGAGCGGCTGGCTGGTTCGGAATGCCCGCCCGGGGGGCGACGCGTCAGAATCGACCAGCAGTTCCTGAGGAGGCCCGAATTCCTCTCCTTCGGCAACCAGGTGCTGAATGCGCAGTTTGCCGGTTGCTTCGTCATACAGCGCCAGCGTAGCAAGGTCATGCGGAACCACCTGGTGGATGCTCACCGAGAACGCCAAAAGCAGCTTGCGAATGTCCACGTTAGCCAGCAAAAGGCTGCTCAGCTCGGTAATCACGCTCTCCTGCGCCTGCTTAGTCTCGGTCACGTCGCGCGTTACTTTGGCGTAGCCGGTAACGGAGCCGGTTGAGTCGCGAATGGCGGTTAGAACTATGTTGGCCCAGAAACGGGAGCCATCTTTGCGCACCCGCCATCCTTCTTCTTCAACGCGGCCTTGCCGGTCGGCGCGGCGCAACAGATCTGCCGGGTGATCCCGGTCGATGTCCTCTTGAGTAAGAAATCGAGAGAAATGGAGCCCGATTGCCTCTTCGGCCTTGTACCCCTTGATCCGTTCGGCGCCTGGATTCCAGGTCCTGACGTAACCCTCGGTATCGAGCAAGTAAATTGCGTACTCGGTCACGCTTTCGACAATCGAGCGCAGGCGCGCGTCGGTCACGCGTAACTGCTCCTGCGCTTCGTGCTGCTCGGTTACATCACGAATAATGCTCAGCACTGCCGATCCGTCTCCGGCAGCGATGGGCTTGAGCATGATGTCGACCGGGAATTCGGCACCGTCTTTGCGCAGCCCCCGGAGATTCAAGGCCGCGCCCATCTGACGAGCGCGTGGATGCGCCGAATAATTCTCCCTGTGCTGTGGATGACGGCCGCGAAAACGTTGCGGTACCAGAATCTCGATTGGCTGCCCGATCAGTTCTTCTTTCGCGTACCCGAACAGCTCTGCGACACGCGGGTTTGCTTCGCGAATGATTCCTTGCCCGTCGGTGACGAGAATCCCATCCGGCGAAAACTCAAACAGGTGCTCGATGGTTGCTTGCGCAAACCCTGTCAGCGGGCTTTCAGACGCGTGGGGCGCGTCCTGCCTGGGGAAGTCAGAAGGGCGCATTGTTTTTCTTCGGACCTTTTTCCGCACGATAACGCTTTGGGCGGTGAGTTTGCAACCACAGTGAAAGTGTTTTTCCTTATATGATTGTCAAAGAGCGCACTGGGTTTCAATGTCAATGAAGCAAGTGCCGCGAATAGAATCACGGCAACGGAGTGCTTACCCGGAAACCACTCGCCGGGAACTTCCCCAATTGGATAAGACCCTGATGATTCCCTCTCGTGCCGTTGCTTTTGCGTGTTTAGCCGTAGCCCTTTCGCTTCAGGCCCAATCCCACCCCTCCGTCTCACCGATGACACCGGACATCCCGGCAAAGTTCACGCCTCCGCGCATCGGGTACGACTTTGAAAGACGCGAAGTTATGATCCCCATGCGCGACGGCGTCAAGCTCTATACAGTCATTGCCATTCCCAAGGGTGTCACCAAGGCGCCGATCGTGCTCACCCGCACCCCCTACAACGCAGCCGAGCGAATGAAGGCGATGGAGTCTCCTTATCTCGCGCAGAATGTCGTGGTCGGCGATGACGTCTGGGTTGAGGCCGGTTTCATTCGTGTTTTTCAGGATGTGCGCGGCAAGTACGGCTCCGAGGGCGACTATGTGATGACTCCGCCGCCCACGGGCCCGCTCAACCCCAAAGGCCCGAACGACACGACCGATGCCTGGGACACCATCGACTGGCTGGTGAAGAATGTACCCGAGTGCAATGGGCGCGTGGGCATGATCGGATCGTCGTACGAGGGTTTTACAGTGGTGATGGCCCTCCTCAATCCTCACCCTGCGCTCAAGGTGGCCGCGCCCGAGAGCCCCATGATCGACGGCTGGATGGGCGACGACTGGTTCCACTACGGCGCTTTTCGCGAGCCGAACCTCGACTACTTTACTGACCAGACCACGGCGCGCGGAGAGGGCAGCGGGATTCCGCGTCTCAACTACGACGACTACACCAACTTCCTCGAGATTGGATCGGCCGGCGACTTTGCCCACTACGGCGGCCTCGATCAGCTTCCTTTCTGGCGCAAGATTGAGCAGCATCCCGCCTATGACGAGTTCTGGCAAGGCCAGGCGCTCGACAGGTTGATTGCCAAAGTCCCGCTCACCGTTCCGGTCCTCTGGGAGCAGGGCCTGTGGGATCAGGAGGACATGTGGGGCGCCAACCACTCCTACGCCGCCGAAGAATCTAAAGACACGCATAACGACATGAACTTCCTGGTCATGGGCCCGTGGTTCCATAGCCAGATCAATCGGACCGGCTGGAACCTGGGACCACTTAAGTGGAAGGGCGACACGGCACGCCAGTATCGTGAAGAGGTGCTGCTCCCATTCTTCCGGCAGTACCTAGTTCCGGGCGCACCCAAGGCTGACACACCCCCTGTTTGGGTCTACAACACCGGCCTCAATCACTGGGACCGCTATAAACAATGGCCTCAGAGCTGCGATTCAGGTTGCCCAGACAAATCGAAGCCCCTTTACCTTGAATCTGGAGGCAAGCTCTCGTTCGACGCTCCAGCAGCCGGCGATGCCAGGTTCACTGAGTACGTCTCGGATCCCGCCAAGCCCGTGCCGTTTTCGCCAAGGCCCTATGCCGTGAACGACGAAGACGCCTGGCGAACCTGGCTGGTTCACGATCAGCGCTTCGTCGACGGCCGGCCCGACGTGCTGACCTTTCAAACCGGCGTGCTCACCGAGCCAATCCATCTGGCCGGACGGCCCATGGTGAACCTCTACGCCTCAACCAGCGGCACCGACAGCGACTGGGTGGTGAAGGTCATCGACGTCTATCCCGGCGCCGACTCTTACGATGCCGCGATGGGCGGCTACGAGCTGCCTATCGCCACTGACATCTTCCGCGGCCGCTACCGCACCAGCTTCGAGCGCCCTCAGCCCATCACTCCGAACGAACCGCTGCTTTATCACTTCGGCCTGCCCATGGTGAATCACGTCTTTTTGCCTGGACATCGCATTATGGTGCAGGTCCAGTCCACGCTCTTCCCGCTCTACGACCGCAACCCGCAAAAGTATGTCGACAACATCTTCGACGCGAAACCCGGCGACTACCAGAAGGTGACGCAGAGGATCTGGCACACTCCCGGCGATGCCTCGTTTATCGACCTGCCGGTTGTGCCCGGGAACGAGCAGTAAGAGTTCGCCCACAGAGGCTCCTTTTTGAGGCAAAAACGCCGAAAACGGGGCCTTTTTGAGGGGTTATGTTTACTGATCTGTTACTATGCCAAAAAGTAAAGCGATCGTAATCAACGACATAGTTTGATACCTAACGCAGAAAGTGGAGGCAAGGGGTGGGGTGTATCTTTTTTCGCTCGATTGCAGCCGAATTCACCCCCGGTTCCTGGAGCACTCCGTACGAAATAAGGATGCGCCGAAGAGGCAAAATTCGATGCAATGTGGATTGGGCCAGGCGGGTCCGGAAAGTGGTCCAGGAGCGATACCGCGACATTACCGTTGACGGCTGAAAAGTCCATCTCTAACATAGGGTGCAATCTCACCGGTTTCTTCCCACATTCATTCGTATTGTCAGGGGCCCTCCTTCAAAACGAAACTGCAAATCCCTCCTGAAGGGAGATTGCGTATGCCCGAGCACAGCGGCCATGGGGGCGGGCACGGCCCCGTCATCCCGCCATGGGAAAACTTCGGCAAGCTTTACGGCGAGCTCCGCGCACAGCTCCTCTCAAGGCACTTTGCGATCGGCCGCTACTTCCGCGCCGACCACTTATCTTTTTCCAATTACCTCGGCGTCGTGCACCGCACCGGTGGCACATCGGATGATACTCAGAACGACCTCATCCACGATTGTCTCTGGTCAAACGTTCTTAACGGTACCGGCACGAACGTCTACGCACCACCCGATAGCATCTACCGTAATGCGGCCGGCCTGCTGGACTCGCCGTTCGGAACCGGCCAGCCCAATGACCAGCTCTTTGAACGTTGGCGAGTGGGCGACCACTGGCGAGTCAATCCCCTCATGTACAGTGGGCAGCTCATGGTCTGCCTGGCTGTGGAGGCATCGCTCGGAATTCCAGGCAGTCTCGACATTCTCGCACGGCTGCTGTCGACAACCGCATCCTTGTTCAAGTTCCCGACCGCGCCTTACAACGGCTATATCCTCCGCTGGGACGCGGTCACCACAGACCACTGGACGGTTGTTCCCGGCCAGAGCGTCCAGGGCGGACCAAACAACCAACAAGCGGCCGACCCCGCCGGCAAGCCCGCGCCCGCGGCCTCGGGTCCTGTCGAAGACCTTGAAGAAATCGTCCCTTGGCGACTGGGCGTTTGCTGCGATTTCTTCCCTTTCACCGACCCCAGCGCACCCGATGGCTATCTATACTCGACACCCCTTGACGATCCCCGCTACACGGCCTATCTGGAATCGACCGACTTCAAATCGTTGGCGATCGACCAACAGCAAAGTTACTACGCCGCCAGGTTGGTCTCGATCTTTCAGAACCGTTATTACGAGCCGTCGCAGGATGAGCTGACCGGCTATCTTGCCGGACTCAGCTTTGTCTCTGCCGTGGTTTCCGACGCGGCAATAAGGGCCGAGGCAGCGTCACAGGCCGCACTTGTGGGCGGCTGGATGTCAGCCAACGGTTACCTGCTGGTGCGCCCCAACGGCGGATTCGTTGCGCAGGGCGCGGCTGGCGTGGGTTCATCTCTTGAGTTTCCATTTGG
>JASHVU010000766.1 GCA_030044455.1 Acidobacteriaceae bacterium
TAGATTCCGTAGCCGGTCCAGCCACCCATGAAAATGAGCGGGATGGTGCCCAACTGCGCGTAATTCATGCGAGTCATTTCGCGAACCGCGTGGTGGGCGCAGACATGGGCCGTTTCGTGTGCCATGACGCCAGCCAGTTCCGCCTCCTCGTCGGCGGCGAGGATCAGGCCGGAGTTGACGTAGAAAAAGCCGCCCGGCAAGGCGAAGGCGTTGATCTCGTCGGAATCGATCACTTTGATGGTGAATGGAACCTTGCAGTCTGAATTCTTGACGATATTCTGGCCGATGCGGTTGACGTATTCATCGATGACCGGGTCGGTGATGAAGCGCGAGCTCTTTTCCACCTCCTCGGAGTACATCTTGCCCATCTTGATTTCGGTATCGGTGGAATACCAGTTGCCGAGGCCGCGTCCGCCGATGTCGCGGTTGCCTACTGCGTTCACGTCTTCGATGCTGCCCGGCTTGATCTTCTCCATTTGGCTGCCGGGCTCGATGACTTTATCGGGATCGACCTTGACATCTTCATCGCTGGACTTGCCCTTGTCCTTTTTGGCGTCCTTGGAGTCAGGTGGAGGGGCCGCGCAATCGCTGCCAACAGGTGTCGTGCCCGGAGCCGGCGCCTTGGCCGAAGACTGATCTTTATTGTCTGAAGAGCCCGTGGGGCACGGTTGAGGTGCAGCTGCAGGCTGGTCGGCTGAGGACGTTGAGGATTGAGCCGGAGGCGCAGGCTGGTCAGCGCCGACGGGGGTAGTGCCCGGGGCGGGCTGTGCCGTGGATGGCGTGGTCGGAGTGGGGCTGGTAGACGCAGGCGCAGGAGTGCTCGACGGAGTCGAGGTTTGCGTCGAAGTCTGATTTTGCGACTGGCTTTGTGGAGCGCTTGAATTGTCAGTACTGGACTGAGCCCAGGCTGATGTGGCAAACGTCAGAGCCACTACCGCTGCCGGCGTAATAACCGACCCAATGCGAATCGACATAATGACCTCACCTCCGGACAGCCCGACTGAGCTGCCCTTCGCCTCTGAAACCGGCCACCAGCGTAGGAGTTCGCCGAGAGACTCCGCTCCGCTCTGCCACTTTAGACGTTAGTATGTGCCTGTTTGGTAACGAAAGGCCAGCAATAAAAGAGCGGAAACCGTGTGGCGCATCGCCTTTAGCCCAGTTTCGGCACCGGAACGAATGATTTTGCGCTTCGATCTACTATAGTTGAGAGCACGGAAACCGGAGGAGCCCATGCGGCGAACAGGTCTGACGCTCTCGGCGGTGATTTGCGGGGCGGCGCAGCTCTTTGCGCAGACAGGATCTTTGTCCTCCGCAGCCTCTGCCGCTACGGCCCGCCTTCACGTGAAGGTGACCGCGAAGACTGATAAGGCTCCCGCGCCACCCCGGTTCGACGCCTCCGAACTTGGCGCACCGATCACTCTCGACAAAGGCTGGCTGATCGGAGTTTCTGCCGATCCGAATGCGGCAAAGGCTGACTTTGATGATTCGGGATGGGCTCTTCGCGATGCGCATCCGTCGATGGCCAAGCTCTCAGGGGTCGATGTCTCGGAGACGCACCAAGGCGGCGTTCATGTTGAAATGAACGACCAGGATCTGGACGAGGATGAGACGCCGGCGCCGGGAACAAAGTTCTCGTGGTACCGGATTCATGTGAAGCTGCCTCCCAACCACGGTCCGCTGGCATTGCTGATGCAGTTGCCGGTTTCAGAGACGATGGGCCTGGGGGCAATGACCTCGAATATCAACGCCGATCTATATGTTAACGGCAAGCTGGTGACGCCGGAAGGCCCGCACGGCGAAATGACTGGCCGCTACCAGCAGATTTCGAGAATCTACAATCTGGATCTGTCACCGGACACAACTGAGGTAACCCTCGCCTTAAAGACCCTGTTCATCCCGTTTGGGCCATGGGCCTACACCAACTTTTTTGCGCATCGCAAGTTCATTCTGGGCAAACACAACGATCTGGCAACCAGTCTGACGCTGTGGCAGGACAGGAACCTGTTCGAACGGATCCCGCGCCTGGTGTACTCGATCTCGCTGGTTGTGCTGGCCATGTTCCTGCTGGCGCTCTATTTCTCGCAGAAGGGGCACACGGAATACCTGTGGCTGGCATTGCATGAACTGGTTCAGGCTCCAATCAATTTTATAGAGTTCGCGGGGAACTCAGCCCATCTCGACAGCCTTTGGTACGCAGCGCTGATGATGCAACTGGTGATGATTTCGGCGTACCTGTTCTTTGAGTTTCTCATTGCTTTTCTTGCGCTCAAGCGGCGCTGGTACATCCGCTGGCTGCGCTACACTGCGCCGATACTGGCGTTCGTAGGGCCGCTGGTGCTAATGGTGGGCCACAGTACGTGGGTGGGAATTCTGCTCGTCATTGTGACCCTGGGGACTTTGGCCTGGCTTGTGGGATGGAGCCTGTTCGTCTTTATAACGCTGATTGCGGCTACGATCCGGCGCAACTTTGAGGCCGGACTGCTGCTGATTCCAATTGTGCTGATCATGGTGGGAATCATTCAGCCGGTGTATTCGGCCAGCATGAGCCAGATCACCGGCAAGAGCGTGGGCGAGCCTCTCACGTTTTTTACGGGCCCGATTCCAATTCGCTTCACATCGATTGCGGACTTTGCGGGAATCCTGGCAATCATGCTGATCATCTTCATCCGCTTCCTGCGCATTCATCACGACCAGGAGCGCGCATCGAGCGAACTCGCGGCTGCGCGGAGCGTGCAGGAGCTTCTGATTCCGGTTGAAAAACCGGTGACGCCTGGGTTTGAAGTGGATTCAGTATATACACCGGCCAACGAGGTGGGTGGGGACTTCTTCCACGTGCAGATGCTGGGCGGCGGCGCGATGCTTGTGGTGATCGGCGATGTGGCGGGGAAAGGCCTGAAGGCGGCAATGAATGTCTCGCTGCTGATGGGCGCACTGCGAAGGACTGCAGAGCAGAGTCCGGCAAAGATTCTGGAGGGTCTGAACAGAGTGCTGGTAGGGACCGATGGCTTTACCACTTGTCAGGCGGTGTGGTTTGGCGCAAATGGCGAAGTCGTGCTGGCCAGTGCCGGCCACCTGCCACCCTACCTTAACAGCCAGGAAGTGAATGTACCTGGCGGGCTGCCTCTGGGAGTGCTCGAGGATGTGCAATATGAAGAGGTGAAACTCTACCTGCATCCCGGCGACCGTCTGCTGTTGCTTTCCGACGGCGTGCTTGAAGCGCGGAAGTCGGGAGAGCTGTTCGGCTTTGACCGGGTGAGGAACCTGTGCAACCAGACAGCCTTTTACCTGGCGGAAGCGGCGAGGGAGTTCGGACAGGAAGACGATATTACCGTGCTAACGGTGCGCAGGCTGGCGCAGGCTATGGCGGCGTGAGAAAAGCAGGGATCGGGAAACAGGGGTCAGGGGGCAGGGCAGAGAAACTGAGACCCAGTGGATCAGTGAAGAAGTGAAAGCGTGAAGCGGGCGCCAAGAGCGATGCGCTTCAGGGGTTTGTGTGTATACACCCAAATTCAATCAGTTAAGTGATCGCGCAGTTCTGCTGGAGGCGATGCAACGTTACTCTTTTGGGATTCTGTACGGCGGGGACGGAGTGGACGGCGCCGCGACGGCGACGCATCTGCCCCTAATCGTGAAGGACGAAGGCGAGCACGGGCTGATTGAGGGGCATTTTGCGCGGGCCAACAATCACTGGCAGGCGCTGACCGGACACGAGACGCTAGTGGTGTTTCCGGGGCCGCACAGCTACGTTTCGCCCGCGAATTATGTAGAAGAACTTTCGGTGCCGACGTGGAATTACATTGCTGTGCACGCGTACGGGAAGTTGTCGCTGGTTGAGGACGATGCCGGCAAAGAAGCGCTCGTGGAAGCTCTCATTGCTATCCATGAGCCGCGCTACGCGGAGCAATGGCGGGGAATGCCGGACGGCTACAAGCGAACGATGCTTGCGAGGATTATGGGATTCAGGATACCGATTGAGCGAATCGAAGGCAAGTTCAAGCTGAGCCAGAATCGCAAGGAGCAAGAGCGGGCCAATGTACTCGCGACGCAGGCCGCAGGTTCGAGCGACGAGCGCGAGCTTGCAGAGTGGATGGAGCGGTTGGGAATTGCGTCGCGTTAGTGGTCATTGACTTTCGACTCACGACTCTAATAGAAGGAGACTCATGATGCAGAAATCAATGAGACTGATTGCGATTAGAGTTTTGGGGTTGGCATTGATGCTGACCGTACTTAGCCAGGCAGAAGCGCAGAGTAACAAAGAGCCTTATCCAGCAATGGCCCCGCTCGCTCAATACATGATGGAGCGAAATGCGGAGATTGCGCTTGCCCGCAGCGCGGCGCCACCGTCTATTTCGGGCGAAGCCGAGGTGATGGTGCTTGGACCAGAGGGATACACGACCGCAGTGGAAGGCACGAATGGGTTTCTCTGCATCGTGGAACGAGGGTGGGCTGCGGCCACCGACGATCCGGACTTCTGGAATCCCAAACTTCGAGGCCCTCTTTGCCTCAATCCGGCGGCGGCAAGGAGTTTTGAACCTATTTATCTGATGAGGACAAAGCTGATTCTTGCAGGAGAGTCGAAGAGCGAAATGGTTCGAGCGACCGACGCAGCATTTGCTGACAAGGAACTGCCTGCGCTGGAGCCGGGCGCGATGTGTTACATGCTGTCGAAGCAGCAGTATCTAGGCGATGGGCCGAAGAGTTGGCATCCGCACTTGATGTTTTTTGTTGCGGGTGACGCGGCCAAGAGCTGGGGAGCCGATCTGCCAGGCACACCGGTTATGGCTGCGAATTTCCCAGAAGAAAAGGCAACGATCTTCATGGTCCTGGTTGGCAAGTGGTCAGACGGAACGCCGGGGCCGACGAGTGAAATGAACTCGCACTGAGGCTGCACTGATTGCCCGCCATAGACCAGGCCCAAGGCCACATGGGCTTGGTGCCCCAAGTGAACGAAGTGAGCCATCCTGAGATCTGAGCTCAATGGCGGCAGAGACGTCCCGAAGAAGCGAGAGGCGCTGAGAAGACGAGCCGTTGAGCGTTGGCTACCTCCGGCGAGCTCGAAATTCGCGGCCAATTGCTTGAACCGTTTCGCTCTTCAACATCTGCGCCGCGCGGGGAAACACGAGTTTCTCTTCGACCTGAATATGCGCTTCGTAGAGCTGTTTCAGGCTCTGAGTATCCGACACAAGCTGTCGAGTGTCGACTTCATTCAGCGCGCCCTCTGAGATCCACTTCAGATAGAGATCCTCCACGGCTGCGTGGAGATCTGCTGCTTCGGCATGGTCGTCTTCCAGGCGCTCAAGCTCTTCTAACGTGCCGGCGCCTAATTCGGCCCTCATCCGGGGAAACAGCGACTGTTCTTCATCTGCGGTGTGGCGTTGACCGCCCATCCGAAAGTATTGAAGGGAGGCATGAATCGCTTCTTTTTCTTCCTCAGACAACGCCCGGCTCTGAGCGCGGCCTACAACCACGACGATGATATTCAGAAAATGCTCGATGCGACGATGGCAATCGGTCAGCATGCCGATCGGATCATCAAATCCGCTATCTGGTTTCGCGCCAATCTGTATGCCCACCGATGTGCCTCCAAGTTCATTATCAAAGATACCTTGGCTTCAATGCCAGGTTGAATTTCATGTTTGAGTCCGCTAAGCGCCCTGAAGCACATGCAGGTTGGTGGCCGTCTTAGGTCCGGCCACGGGTCTGCTGTACCCGCGAGGAATATACGAGCAGCAAGGTTCTTCCCCATAGGGGTTGCCGGTGAGAGCATAGGCTCTGGACCGGGACCCGCCGCAAATTTCCTTGAACTCGCAGGCACCGCATTTCCCTTCCAGCTTTGAAGTATCTCTCAGCGCTCGAAAGAGCGGAGATTCGCGGTAGATGCTGCTCAGGGACTGCTGACGGATATTGCCGCCGGAAACAGGCAGGAATCCACTGGGAAAGACCTCCCCAACATGGGAGATGAACACAAAGCCTTTGCCATCGTTTAACCCGCGCGGGGCCCGGCCGATGGCATCGGCAACTTTTTCCGGAATGACAGCTATTTCTCCGGCCTTACGTTCAGCAACTTTCTGTTGCAATAGAAAGCGGCGATAGTGTTGAGCTTCAGTGGTCTTGATATCGAAGCTGGCCGAAAGCGAAAGGCTGTAGATTTTGGCGAATGCCTGTTCGAATTCGCCGGCACTCAGAAGATCGTTCAATTTCCCACGGCCCGTAGGGACGAGAAAGAAGACGCTCCAAAGAGTGATATTAAGACTCTCAATGAGCGCAACAATGGCATCGATTTCGCCGATGTTTCTGCGGCTGAAGGTTGTATTGATCTGTACAGGCAGGCCGATTTCATTGGCCCACCGAACAGCATCGAGCGTGCGTGCGAAGGATCCGCTCATTCCCCGGAACAGGTCGTGCGTCGCGGCGCTGGCTCCGTCCATGCTGACTGCGAGTCTGGCGAGCCCTGCCTCTTTGAGACGTCCGACAGTTTCCCGCGTCAGCAAAGGGGTTGCGCTCGGTGTCAGTGAGACGCGCACTCCAAGGGAACGGGCATGCTCGATCAGTTCGAAGAGATCGGGCCGCTTGATTGGGTCACCCCCGGTAAGCACGAAGACCGGCACGCGCATGTCCGCGATCTGATCGATCAAATCCTTACCTTCCGCCGTGTTCAGTTCCATGGGGTGCCGATCGGGTTGTGCCGATGCGCGGCAATGCACGCAGGCTAGATCGCAGGCCTGAGTCACCTCCCAAATGGCGAGAAAGGAACGCTCGTTGAAATCGATCGTATTGATTCGCGGGTTCATAGACCCATGAAAACCGCGATCGGAGTGGTGCTCAGTGACGAAAGTCACTCCTGTAGAATTTTCCTGTGACCACGCTCAGGACCGATCTCGCCTCAGTACTGGAAAAGGCTGCACTGTTTTCGAACCTTTCGCGCGAGGAGCTGCAGACGCTCGCCGGCCGCACCGTACGCAAACTTTTCAGCGCCGGTGAATTGCTGTTCTCAGAAGGCGAGCCGTGCAGCGGGCTTCACATCGTTACGCGTGGAAAGATTCGCATTTTCAAAACCTCCATCAATGGCCGGGAACAGGTGCTTGCCGTAAATGTCCCAGGTGAATCGGTTGCCGAACTACCGGTCTTCGATGGCGGTCCCTATCCGGCCTCTGCCGTAGCGGTCGAGGACACTGAGATCGCATTCATTTCGCGCCGTGATTTTCATGCGTACTGCGTTGAGCATCCTGAGGTTGCGCTGAAGGTGCTCTCGGTGGTGGGTGGGCGGTTAAGGCGGCTGGTGGGCATTATTGAAGAGCTATCGTTTACGACGATCCGCCAGCGGCTCATCGCCACGCTGGTAAAGCTCGCACAGAGCGAGGGAAAGCGGACTGATCGCGGTATCGAGTTCCTGCTGCCTGCAACGCACCAGGAACTGGCCAATCAACTTGGGACGGTGCGTGAGTTGATTTCAAGGAACCTGATGCGGCTCCAGGCGGAGGGTCTTCTCGACGTCGATGCCCGTCAGATTGTCGTGAAGGATTTGAAGGGTTTGAGCGAGCTTCTAGAATCCCAATGAGAAATCGCCGGCGAGTGATCAAAGTCACTGTGGCGTAACCGGACTCTCAATACCGTTGCAGGTGGAGAGTGAACATGCCCACTGCAACCCAGTCCATCCGTGAGATCGTGACCGCCGAGCCTGCAACCGCCGCGGTTTTTGAACGCTTTGAGATTGACCTTTGTTCGCAGGCTGATGCCCAGCTCGAACGCGTGTGTGCCGAATTGCAGCTCTCGGTGGACCAGGTTCTCGAAAAGCTTGCCGATGCCGAATCGCAAGCCAACGGCGTCATTGTGCCGGGTGTCGAAGGCTACTCGCTGACGCGGTTAATCCAGCACATCGTCCGCACACATCATCAGACAGTGCGCCAGGAACTGCCACGTCTTGCCGAACTGTCGGGGAGAATTGCCGGTAAACATGGCCCAAAGGCGCCACATTTTAAGGCCGTGGCAACGCTGATCGAGCAGCTTCGCGCAGAAATGTTCGCCCACCTTGAGAAGGAAGAGCAAATGCTGTTTCCCTACATTGTCCGCCTGGAGGAGGCAGCAGAAGATCGTTCGGTGGCGCCGTATGCGTGTTTTCGATCCGTGGCACAACCGGTTTCGGTGATGATTCGTGAACATGAAGCAGCCGAGGGGCTGGTTGCCGAATTGCGACGGCTCACAAACGGATTTCAGACGCCCGCGTGGGCTTGCCCGCGGAATACAGCTTTCCATGCCTCCCTTGCCGCTTTTGAGACCGATTTGGGGCAGCACGTGCATCTGGAAAACGACATCCTGTTTCCCCGCGCAATCGAGCTGGAGTCCGCATTGAATCAGAGAGGGTGAATATGGGAACCGTCG
>JASHVU010000767.1 GCA_030044455.1 Acidobacteriaceae bacterium
TTTGTGAGCGGGAATATTGCGCCGGGAATTTCTGCGCCGGGGCTGTTCGACGGTTTCAATATCGACTGGGAGTTCCCGACGGCAACCGATACGGAGAACTTCACTTTGCTGTTGCAGGAGTTCAGGACGCAATTGAACGCGCTGACCAAGACGACCGGCAAGCAGTACGTGATGTCGTTTGACGGCCCCGCGGGCGCACAGAACTACGTGAACATCGACCTGAAGCGAGCCGCGGCGCAGGTGGATTTCATCACAATTGACGGCTACAACTACGCGGGCTCATGGGACACCCAGACCAACGACGCGTCGCCGCTGTTCGATACGCCGCAGGATCCGGAGTATGGGCAGGATCTGGACATTGACGCGACGGTGGATGCTTATCTGAAGGCTGGCGTGCCACCACGGAAGTACACGATGGGCTTGCCGCTCTACGGGGCAGGTTGGACGGGCGTGCCGGATACGAATCACGGGCTGTATCAGAACTCGACGGAACCCTCCCCGGTGTACCTGGCGAATGGAACGGGTCTGTGCACGGACCTCTCGGGCAACACGCCAGGATGCGATGTGCTGCTGACGCCGGGAACAGCAACCTACTCGACGCTGGCGAACCTGATGGCCAACGGATACTCAACCTACTTCGATCCGAGAAGGATTGCGGTGTCGCTGTACGATCCGGCGTCCGAAACGTTTTTCACTTACGACAATCCGGAGACGGCGCTGTTGAAGATGTGGTACATCGATCTGAAGGTTCCGGGCGGGCTGGGTGGCGCGTATGTGTGGGCGCTGAAGGATGATGACGCCAATGGCACGATGGTGAAGACGATGGCCAAGGCGCTGGCAGCGCCTTTTTAGAGAGCACGAATCGGGTTCGCTGCAGAAGTCGATTTCTGGACAACCGTCGGCCGCAAGTGATTCCTGTATGCGGTGTGTGTTTGTGGAATCACGTTTGGATATTTCTTCGACTTCGATGGTGACGACCTCTTCGTTCAAGGCACGAACGCCGTAATCCACAATATTGACTGTATCGACCTGCGACTGATCAGAGGGGTGCGAACTTCTGATTGCTCAAATAAGTGGGCAGCCCGAAGGCTGCCCCTGGTTGCCTTTCGTCGAGTTGTTATTACGGGATGTAGTAGCGGAGCGAAGTCCAGAACATATTGTCGATGCCCTTGGCGCCGATTCCACCCGCGCCATCCCATCCCTCGCGTACTGCGTAGCCGTATTGGAAGCCCTGGCGGAAGCGGCCGCGGTCTCCCTTGTAGATGTCGTACCACCATCCACCGGTGATTTCCTGCACGTCGCGGTTCTGCGCGCCGCAGGAGCCACCGGGCAGAAAGCCAGTCGAGCCGCCAGTGTTGTAACCGGGTGCGGCGATGCTGGTGCAAGCCGAATTCGATAGCATTTTCGAGCCGTAGCCAACAGCGGCCTGCGAAGGCGCTGCCCAGGTTCCTCCCCAAGATCCGCCGGCCGCCAACAGCGATGACGATGGCTTCTTGGTGCACTGCGAACCAGAGGTGAAGCCCGTCGGGCAGAAGACTGCCGAAGGCGAACCGAGGGTCGTGGTGGCCGACGTTGAGTAGTCGTCACGGCCCGCGTAATCACCACCGTAATCCGCCCAGATCAACAGGCGAGGCGTGACATTCGCTTCAAGGGTGAACAAGCCCGACAGATTATGGATCGGCCTTAGGTATCCCGCTGCATTCGCTGTCACGTCGGAGAGGGTTGAATCGCCGTAGCGGCCCACGCCCGGACCATACAATCCCTTGACGCCGAAGATCAACTTGTTGGCGGGAGCGAGGGGAACGCGCAAGCTTCCACCGAAGCCACCCAGCAAAATGTCCTCATAAACCGAGCCGGCCGTGCTCGCCTTTGGATCGACTGCGGCGCCGGTTTCGATGTCGGTTTGGCCACCGTACTTCACGATGTCGGTGGTTACGCCGGGATAGACCGTTTCATGGCCGAAGCGGCCGATGCCAATGATTTCATAGTGGCCCCAGCCGGGATCGAAGGCGGCCTTCACGATAAGGTCAGGCGCCTGGTTGAACGAATAGTTGACGATGTTGGAGTTGGCCGTGATGGTGTTATAGACCGGCAGGTAGGTGGTGGTGCCTGGCTCGTTGGTGTAGTTCTGCACGTAGGTGGTGGCCGTGACGCCGCTGACAGCCGCGTTGTAAAGGCCGCCGTTAGCGCCGGCGCTGCCAAGAACGGCGTAAGGCGTGTTGCCGGCCAGCGATGCGGTGTAAAGGAGTTGCGGGTTCTCAGCCGCGATCCCGATGGCCGCATGCTTCGTCGTGTAAGTGACGCGGAAGCCATATTGACGCGTCCAAACAAAGCCCGCGACGTAGTTCGGGTCTATCGTCTGCGGTGTCAGGATGTCGCCGGAAAGATTCGAGATGCCTACCTTGTCTTCAGTCGCCAATGACCACAACTGGCCACCGGTGAAAGCCCAGCCGCTGTTAGTGATCGCCGAACCCCACACAACGCGCTGACGAAATACATAGCTGTTCGACTGGTTGTTGTTTGACGTGATGCCGGTGCCCAACCAGTCACCCTCGAAGTAGCCTCTCAAGGTGCCCCAGCTGGTTTTGCCTTCCACCATCCCGCTCACACGCGACTGGCGGGCGCTGCCGTAAAACTCGCTTAGCGAGTAAAGGTCCGATCCCTCGTAGGGAATTGACGTGAACGCCGTCGGAATGTCGCCGCCGGTTGCCTTGGAGCGCCAAATTGTTTCACCCGCCATGTAGCCGCCGGGTGTGATCTCCACTCCCTTGTAGTGCAGGGAATCAGGGTGATCGATGGCCTTCTTGATGCTGGTCTGAGTGTCGGAAATGCTCGAGGCCAGCGACGCCGCATTGGCGTTGATGTCCTTCACCGAGGTTTGCAGCGACGTGACCGCAGCAGTGTTATCGGTCAGCGCGGCGGCCTGGGCATCGGCGGACTGCTGCGCCTTGGCGGCCGCAGCCTGTGCGTCAACCGCCTGCTGCTGAGCCTGCTTCAGCTCTGCGTCCTTGGTTTCCAGATCGCTCTTGAGCTGGTTGATCTGGCCCTGCAATTCGTTGCGCAGGGCGTTGATCTGGTCTTCCACCGAAGGCGGCGGAGGGGTTTGATCCTTCTTGGCGTGATGCTTCTTTGCCGCCCCATCACCATCGCTGGCGGCGTAGGCAGAGGAAACAACGAGACTCGCAGCGCAAATTACCGCTGCAGCCGTGCATAGTTTGAAGTTCATCGGGCCTCTCTTTTTGCGTTTGAGGTTAGTTCGTTCAAAAACACACTGGTACGAATGAATGCATCAACGTGCCGCATCCCCGGTCGTTGCTCTATTGGGATGTCAACTTTCCCCATCGATGTTTGGCGAACTCAATCGACGGTCAAGAATCAGCCACGAGGGGGTCGAAGCCTTCCTTGCCGCTTCCACATCCAAGCCTCGCAAAGTTCGATGAATATTTGACGAATTCACATATTTTTAATCTTGTTGATTCTTATGCGATTTCCGGCCAAAACGCCTTATAATTCCGGCATTTTTACAAAAGTTTCTTCGCCCCCAAGCCCAACCAGTGGCCTGGCGTGAAATCGATAAGTTGATTTCGCCTGGTTATTCGGCGCCGCGTGCGCTCAGCAGGTTGGCCATCAGCCGGTAACTGCCCGGCACAAGCTCGGTAAGCTGGCGGTACAACGCGTACGCAACATAGATATAGGTACCCTTGCCGAGGTGAGCAACCAGCAAACCGCCGCGCTGTGGGTCCTGGCCGGGGTCGGCCGTTTCAGTCAGCGCGGTGTATCCCGGATCCCAATGATCGAGGAACCCGTGGCCGCGTTCCTCAACCCAGCCATCGAAATCGTCGGAAGTGATCTTGTTGGGCGAGTTCAACAGCGGGTTTTGCGGGTCGAGCAGTTTCACTGGCGCGGTTTCGTCCACAACGCGCTCCGCCATTCGGCCAATCTCGAGCGGCAGCGGAGCGGGGAAGGTGCTGCCCTGGTATTGAACCACGAGCGTTCCGCCGCGCCTGACGAAGTCGTCAAGCCTGGCTTGTGCGGCCGTGAGCGCCTTACGGTTTGAGTAGGCTCGAATCCCAATCACAATCACATTCCAGGCCGAGAGGTCTCCCTCCGTCAGCTCCATGTCGGTGAGCAGATGGGGTTCGACGCCCAATTCTCTTATAGCCTCGGGAACCGTGTCGCCGGTGCCCATGACGTAGCCCACGCGCAGTCCCGGTGCGACTTTCACATCCATTTTGCGCGTTTTCAGCTCGGCAGGCTCGTATTGATAGGTCGTCTGCAGCCCCGGGTAGGCGACATTGCGCCAGCCAATCGCGAAGCTGTTTCCGCCCGACCGCGCCACAGCCTCGATGGTGTAAGCGCGTGCCTGCACGTCGCCGGCTGGCTGGACGGAAAATGTCAACGGCTCCGAATCGCCGGCGGTCTCGAGCGCGAAGGTTTGTTGCGCAGGC
>JASHVU010000768.1 GCA_030044455.1 Acidobacteriaceae bacterium
CTTTACCACAACAATCACGATGGCACGTTTACCGATATCGCCGTGTCAGCGGGTTGCGGATATAGTGATGACGGCCGCGAGCAAGCCGGAATGGGAGTCGGCGTTGGCGATTACGATTGTGACGGCTGGTTCGATATATTCAAGACCAATTTCTCTGAAGACACATCGAATCTCTATCACAACAATGGCGATGGAACATTTACTGAAGTCACTTCGAAGGCAGGAGTCGATCTCGACCGCCTGGGTGTGAAATGGGGATGCGGCTTTATTGATTACGACAACGATGGCTGGCCCGATATCTTCCAGGTCGACGGCCATGTTTATCCCGGAGTGGATCAGCATTCCAACCAGACGTTCTTGGAACCGCGAATTGTTTACCGCAACCTGAGCAACCGCAAATTCCAGGATGTTTCAAGCGAATTGGGGCCGGGGATTACTGCGCGCCATTCAAGCCGCGGCTGTGCCTTCGGTGATTTCGACAACGACGGCGATATCGATGTCGTCGTAAACAATATGAATGAGATTCCCTCACTGCTCCGCAACGACGGCGGAAACCAAAACAATTGGATCAAAGTCAAACTTGTCGGGACCAGGTGCAACCGAACGGCGATTGGGGCACGTGTACGTGTCATCACAGGAAAGCACTCGCAGATGGATGAAGTCCACTCCGGAACGAGCGTGATGTCGCAAAGCGATCTGCGGCTGCATTTCGGTGTCGGTCAGGCCAAAAAGATTGACCGCCTCGAAGTCATGTGGCCTACCACACTGAAAGTGGAAACCTTCGCCAATCTCGATCCCAATCAAATCCTCGTCATCAAAGAAGGTTCGGGCATTATCCAGAGAATTCCGCGTAATCTCAGGTCGAAGTGAGAGGCACCGTCTGTGACCGAGCCACTTCAAATAGGGCGATCGGCATCGTGGGCATCTCAACCCAAACCGGGGCCGTGAAACCCCACCAGCTTCATGGCGCGAGTGCTTTCAGGGTTGCGCATGAACGCATCCCACACCAACCCGGAGCGCAGATTTTCAGCCATCACCACTGAGATTCCCTGGTCGATGCCGATGACGTCGGGGTCGTACCAATTGGCGGCGGGATGAAAGGCATCGACAAAGCCATAGCGGCCCCACGCCTGTTTACCCCAGCGCGAGCGCATGGCGCGCAAAACCGAGAGACACTGCGCCGGCAGAAATGGCAGCGAGCCCGCGGGAGCGCAGGGAACCACGCTGCCGTCGATGTCACCGATCGGCGGCGGTCCGCCCCATCCGGTGTAACCCCTGATTGAATCGGACGCCGAGATACCCCAGTAATCGTTGGAATACCACTGTGGATAAGAAAGGCAGAAGGCTTTGTGGGCGCGAGTCGCGATCACTGAATTGTCGAAATAGTTGGCATATGGGTCGCGGCGGTTCCTGAAGTCGTACCACGCCTGCGAATACTGATGCGTAAAGAGCGGATCGTCACCACTGATGTACTCGAATCCTTTGTAGTGAATCACTGGCCTAGTGAAGTTGTTCCACGTGTCGGGCGAGATGGGATGCGTAGGCGAGCCGATGGCCAGCAGGTAAATCATCATCAGTTCGCAATAGTGATTCCAGCGCGACGAGAGAAAGCCCAACCCTGGTTTCCAGCCCATGCTCAACGTCGGCCCCCCGTTCAGCATCCAGGGCCAGTCGATGCGCTCGTAGAGTTGCTGCGCCAGCGAACTGATCACGGCATCACCGAAGTAGGCCTTCGCTGTGAGCACGCCGCACATCAGAATCGAAGTGTCGATTGAGGAAAGCTCCACGCCCGGCCAGCGCTCGCCGCTTTCAATATCGGTAAAGTGAAAGAAGAAGCCGTGCACTTCGGGCATCTTGTTCAAGTGCCAATTCAGTGTGGTTCTAACGCGCTCCACCACCTGCGAACGATGCAGGTAGCCTCGGTGGTGGGCAATGCAAAGTGCCGTGAGCCCAAAGCCCGTGGAGGCGATGCTGGCCATATGTCGCGAGTCACGCCTGCCGTTAAGGTTGTTTCGGGCGCGGTCGAGAACCTGACCAGAATTGGGGCTACCTTGCTCCCAGAAAAAGTGACAAGCCGTTCGCTCCAGGTCGTCGAGAAAGTGCTCATCTTCGCTCGAAGGGCTCCAAGCCTGATCGGCAAACGCGAATGAGGGAGGCAAAAGCGCGCAGCCGGCAAGCGCCGCCATCGATTGAAGAAGCCGGCGGCGATTCAGCATTCCAGTACGAACCTCGTGCGGTATCGAAGGTTGCTTTCTCAAACCCTACTCCGTCGCGATCACAAAGTCTGCATGTTCGGTCGCCAGAGAACTGCCGCCGATCCACACCGTGTAATGAGTTGGTTCAATGACTGCTTTGCCCGAGTTGGTATAGAACGAAAGCTCGGGGAATCCGAGATCGAACGTCACCAGCTTCGATTCACCGGGCTTCAATTTCACGCGCGTGAATCCTTCGAGGCTTCGCACCGGCTGTTCAAGGCTTGCGCCCAGGTTGCGCACGTAGCATTCAACAATCTCGGTTGCCGTGCGATTGCCGGTATTCTTCACGGTCGTCGTTGCCGAAATCAACTTCCGGTCACCGCTGCTTTTGGCCTCGCTCAACGGCACCGACGGGCGCGAAACTGCCACGCTGGAATACTCAAAAGTCGTATAGCTCAGGCCGTAGCCGAAAGGAAACAGCGCGTCGTTAGGCACGTCGATGTAACGCGAGATGAACCGCGTATCTCCGTTTGGCGGCTTGCTTAGATCGGCTCCGTAAGTCGGCCTGCCGGTCGGGAACTGGTTGTAGTAGAGCGGTTCCTGGCCAACTGCTCGAGGAAAACTCATGGGCAGCTTACCGCCGGGAGACACATCGCCGTATAGCACATTGATGATCGCCGATCCTGCTTCAGTCCCCGGGAACCAAGCCTCAATTATGGCGGGAACATGCTGCGCCGCCCAGTTGAGAATCAACGGCCGGCCCGAGAATATTAGCAACACAAGCGGCTTCCCCGTCGCGGCAACCTGTTCGAGCAGTTTCTCTTGATTGCCGGGCAAATCGAGGTTTGCCCGCGAACCAGCCTCACCGCTCATCTCGCTCGACTCGCCCAGCGCCATGACCACAACGTCGGACTGATTGGCCGCATCCAGAGCCTCAGCAAACCCGCTCTCCGATGTTCCAGCGATCTCAGTACCCTTTGCATAAATCAATGAACCGCCAGTCCGCTTGGCGCGCTCATCAAGCGCGTCCTTTAGCGTGATCACATCGGGATTGCGGCGCGGATCTCCCCATTGATCGATCATTTCGTCGGCGTCATCGGCGAGTGGTCCAATGAGAGCGATCTTCATAGAACGATCGGCCAAGGGAAGAACGGGCGCTCCTTTGAAAGGTCGGTTCTCAAGCAGCACCAGCGACTCCTCGGCGGCCTGACGAACAATCGGCCTGTGCTGCTGCACAGCGCGAGTCACTTCAGTTCCCAGCGAGTAGGGATGTTCGAACAGCCCCAGCGCAAACTTCACCCGCAATACACGGCGCACAGCCTGGTCGATTGCCTCCATCGGAATCTGGCCCGACTTGACCATCGCCGGGAGTTCGGCATCGTAGAGGTGCGACATCATGTCCACGTCCACGCCTGCCGTAAAGGCCTTGCGTGCAGCGGTCGCTCCATCCAGCGCGATGCCGTGATTGATGAGCTCGCGAATCGCCGTGTAATCGCTGACTACAAAGCCGTTGAAACCCCAATGGCCGCGCAGAATATCCGTAAGCAGGAACCGGTTGGCGCTCGCAGGCACGCCGTTCAGCGCATTAAATGCCGACATGATGGTGGCTGCTCCGGCTTCGACCGCGGCTCTGTAAGGCGGCAGATAGTCCTGCATCAGCCGGCTCTCTGACATATCGGTGGTGTTGTATTCCCTTCCCGCTTCAGCCGCGCCGTAGGCTGCAAAGTGCTTTACGCTGGCGGCAACCGCATCGGGTTTTGAAAGATCGTCGCCCTGGTAACCGTGAATGTAGGCCCGTGCCATCGCCGCACCCAGGTATGCATCTTCTCCGGCGCCCTCTATCGTGCGCCCCCAGCGCGGATCGCGCGAGATGTCGACCATGGGCGAATAGAACCAATCGACTCCGGCAGTTCGGGCCTCTTCAGCGGAAACGTGCGTTACTGATGTTACGAGCGCCGGATCCCACGTAGCCGCGAGCCCGAGAGGAACCGGATAAACCGTGCGAAAACCGTGGATGATATCGGCGCCGAAGAGGAGTGGTATATGAAGCCGGCTCTTTTCGACCGCGGCGCGCTGGTAGGCGTTGGTGGTTTCAGCACCGACGACATTCAGCATCGAGCCCAGCCGGCCCTCAATAATGAGCTGCATCGCGTTGGGACTGTTCGGGGTTATCGGATTCTTTCCAGGCGGCGGAGGCAAGTCTCTCGCCGCGGCTGCATCGGCACCTTTCAACCCATCGCCGCTGTATTGAACCAGTTGCCCGAGCTTTTCTGCGAGAGTCATCTGCTTCAGCAAGGCATCCACCTTGCGCTCGATGGCTGGGTCGGCGAGTTGAGCATTCGAGGGCGGCGCTGCTCTCTGGGCTTGGACTGGCGCGGCAAACGGCATATCGTTTTGCGCGTCGAGATCGGTCTCAAACAGCATCAGCGCCATGCCCGCGACAATCAGGATTCCCAATCTCGTTTTGATTCCATTTTTTGAATGGTGAGCCCGATGGAACATATCCTCTCCAGTTCTTGAGTGCGGTCCGCACGCGCCGCCGCAAAGAACGAATTCATCCTTTCGATGCCGTCTTTTCCCATCTGATGCTGAAAGGGCAGCAGATAATGCTTCAGAAGCGATTTTTTGTAGAAAACCCTTCGCGCTATCGATTATCCAATGGATAAGAGTATTCGCGCGCTGTGGTGATGCGAAGCTCCTGTTTGCGCCGATTCACCTACGGTCTGGGATCTCCAAGATCGCGAGTCCGTTGACCGGCAGCGTGAGTTCGAGTTGATCACCGGTGAGAGTTTTGTGCTCCGGCGGAGGAAGCGCCGAAGACAGATTAAGTGCGGCAATCTGCGCCCGCGTAGGATAACGGGGACTTCCCATCTTGCGGTAGGCAATGAGCGGGTTGCCGTGCAATTCATCCAGGCGCTCGATGGAGACCTGGGATCCCGCCGCGATACCCTTGAACGAAAGCTGCAAGGTGATGGGCTTGCCGTCGGCAACCTTATCCATATCGACCAGGTTCCACGCGGCCACAACCAGAGTGCCATCCGCGCGGCGCGTTACCAGCAGATGATCAGATGAGTTGGCAAGACGCACATCACCGAGATTGTGCAGCAGTGAAAACGCATAGAAGCTAGGCTTCTTGATGTTGCCCGCGGCGATCAGGCCGAACATTCCAACGAAGGGTTCAGTGGCAACGCCGCCTTCCTCAAAGACATCGTCGAAGGTCCACCACGACATCATCTTCACGTAGCCGTCGCACTGGCTTACATCGTGGGCGAGCGCGGGGCCCACATACCAGTTGTCCCGCGCATTTAGATTACCGTAGGAGGGCACGTTCCACTCGGTCCAGAAGAGTGGTAGCGAAGGGTGCGCCGAGGCCTGAATCTGTCCGTGAACCATCTGGATGGCGCGGCATACGCGGTCGCGCATGGGAATGTCTTCATGCGTGCCGAACATGTCTTCCACGGTGTCGTCTGCGTAACCATGGGTTGAGACAAAGTCGATGGGCACGTGATTGGCACTCACGTAATTCAGAAAGTCGGAAATCCAGTGAGCGGCTGCAGTTGCGGGTCCACCGACTCGCAGTAGGGGATTCACCTGCTTCAGTGCGCGAGCGGTGTGATCGTAAAGCTCAAAGTAAGTGGCCTGCTTGGGTTCGCCGGCCCAGAAATCGATGTTGGGCTCGTTCCAGACTTCAAAGTACCACTGCGCGACCTCGTCGATGCCGTAGCGGTCGATGAGGTGTTGCGCAAAGGCGCGGATCAGCGCATCCCACTTGGCGTAGTCTTTGGGCGGCGCCACGTTGGGTTTGTACCAGAAACCCTGAATGGAGTTCTTCGAGGCCAGGGCATAGGGCATAAAGCTGAGCTCGACCATCGGGCGCACGCCGCGCGCCAGCAGTCCGTCGTAGATCTGGTC
>JASHVU010000769.1 GCA_030044455.1 Acidobacteriaceae bacterium
GGATTTCAGGCGCTGCATTTCACCTCGGTCCACCTTGCCAAGCCGGTTTCGCTGTCATCCCCGGCCATCGACGTTGCCACCGACAAGGCGCTCACGTTTTCGGGCCAAAGCGATGTGACCGTGCCTCCCGGGGCGGAAATGGTTTCGGACCCGATCCAATTCCCCGTGGATGCCCTCGGGAGTGTTACTGTCAGCTATCATCTCGACAATCCGCCTTCGCGTGAAACCTCGCATCCTGGCTCCCGGGCGACGACATACTACGTTCACGGCGACCAGGTCTCAGCCGCCGACCTGCCCGATGCGAAGCACATCGAACACTGGTACCAGGTGACAGGAATCGATGTCATCGATAACGCTCCCGGCGCCGGGACCGTAGTCGCTCTTGGCGACTCCATTACTGATGGACATGCGACCACTACGAATGGCAACGATCGCTGGACTGACGTTTTGGCAGCGAATCTCCAGAGCTCATCCGCAACGCGCGACATTGCCGTGTCGAATCGAGGGACAGGCGGCAATCATCTGCTCATCGACGGTCTAGGTCCCAACGCGCTGGCGCGATTCGACCGCGATGCGCTGGCCCCGGCCGGTGTCAAGTGGCTGATTGTATTTGAAGGAGTCAACGACCTGGGCGGGCTGAGCATCCGGGGTGACGCGCCTCCGGCAGCGCACGCGGCGATGGTGGCAAACATCGAGGCAGCGTACGCGCAGATGATCGCGCGCGCCCATGCGCACGGCATTCGCGTTTTTGGGGCAACCATCACGCCTTACGGCGGGTCGGGCTACTATCATCCGTTTCCGTCAAACGAGGCTGACCGACAGGCCATCAATGCGTGGATTCGCGCTGCGGGGCACTTTGACGGGGTGGTAGATTTTGACGCAGTGGTGCGCGATCCTCAGCACCCCGACCAGCTTCTACCGTCGTTAGACTGCGGAGATCATCTGCATCCATCTCCGGCGGGGTACAAGGCGATGGGTGAAGCGGTGCCGCTCGGTTTGTTCACGCATTAAGTTCTCGACGTGGCTGCGAGTATAGCGCCGGCCGCGCCTCGATCTTGCCGTCGGCTCATCGCTCTTGCGTTGCGAGCGCCATCGTGCGCCAGCCGAGATAAACGTACGACCCCATACAGGCAACGGAGACGAGCGCCGACGCCCCAACAATTTGGGAGACGGGCCATGATCTGCCGGTCGGGTCTGAAACCATTTGAGGGACAGAGCTCGACGCGAGCTGCAGCACATTGCCCGCGGCGCACAACGAGTAGAAAACGGGTGCGGGCCACAAGGAGGCAGCGCCAGTAGCCGTTGCGGCGGGTCCGCGGCCGCGCAGGTAAAGCGCAAACAGAAGGTAAATGATGAACAGATTTGCGTACCACCCCAGGTAATTCGAAGTTGGCACGCCGAACCACGCGCCGCCGTCGTACCAGATCCAACCGTGGAGGATCGTTGACCACACAGGGTCCTGCGCCAGGTCCCACGTGGTCATGATGAGACTGGCCAGCAACGGAATCGCGATGACGGATCGTGCCGTCGCAGGCGATGCAGAAGCCCTGAGGATGAGACAGGCAAGCATCCACGACACGTAAGCCATGCCGATATAAGAAAGTCCCAGCAACACTGGGACGTGAAAGATCCTGGGCCCCATCAGATCCAAAAACCGGTATCGTCCAAACGGGAATCCGGTGGTGACGCCCAGGTTCTCAACGGCGTTGCCCACGATCAAGCAGATGGCCGCGAATACGAGCATGGTGCGCCAGCGGTAATGGCGCGAGCCATCAAGAGAGGCAAAGGCGGCGGCCGACAAAACGTCGAGCGCCACAATCCACAGGTGCGGAATTGAACCTGAGAACACCTCCAGGATGCGCGCACCAGCGTAAAAGGCAAGTATCGCGACGAGCGCAAACGTCACCGCGCGAGGCTTGGGTACCGCGGGCAGAGAATTCATCGATGACGATTTTTTCATGCCTCAACGAAGCGCCGCAAGTCCAAATTGAGCCTCAGTCGTACCGCTCAAACACAATCTGCTTGCGGTGCCAGCCGAAGTTTGAGAGTGCCTCGCGCACGCTCGACACCATAAAGTTGAGGCCGCAGATGTAGGCGTAGATGTCGAAGCTGAGTTCGCTGGGTGGAATTGTTGGATCGACAGGCGGCACGGGCGTCGTCTGGCCCAGCTTCGCGGCGCGCTCCTGAATAATGCGCGAAACGTGGTGTTGCACGTAGCCGCGCAGGCCGGTCCAGCCATCGAGGGCGCGGCTCAAGGTGGGCAGGTAGTGAAAGTTCGGATACTTCTCGTCTAAAGCCTCAAACTCTTTCTGGTAGTAAATGTCGGTTTCGTGCCGGGTGCCATACACGAGCCATATCTGCTTGCCCTGGCTGCGGTCGGGGCCACCCTCAGGGAAAAGCCACTGCGCATAGGCGCGCATGGGCGCAACGCCGGTGCCAGTGGCAATCAGGATCGAATCGGTGATGGGCTCGTGGAGCACAAAATGTCCGTGCGGCCCGTGAATCTGGATGGTAGCGCCAGGTGGGAGATCAGTGAGGTCGGCCAGGTGGTTCGAGAAGAATCCATTCTCGACACGGTTCACGCAAAGGTCGAAATGGTTGGCACGGGGCGCCGAGGCAATGGAGTAGGCGCGCGTCTGCTGCTTGCCATTCTGGTCGGGCGCAACGGCCGAAACAAACTGGCCCGGCGCGTACGGAAAGTGCTCCATACTGTCGATCACAAAGTCGAAGTGGTAACACTCGGCGACTTCAGAGATGCAGATTTTTTGCTCAAGACGCGCGGTCACAGTCTCACGTGCCAAGGTGATCTCTCGCTTTACAGGGAAGAATCGAAGGCTTGGGGGAACGCTTGGAAAGCCGCAAGCCGTCCTGCCCAAGATTATAAGTTGCCAGGGGAGTGCGATATCACGATGCGGCGCACGCCGGGGCCCTAAAATACCGGCCAACTCCGCTCATCGCGCGGCTATTATCCCGGATAGGCTCCGGTGATGTAGCCCTCGAGCGCCTGGATCGCGTGTTCCTGGCCTGAGATGACCCACTTGACCATATCGCCAACTGAAATAACGCCGACAATCCTTTCGCCCTCGAGTACCGGCAGATGGCGAAAGTTATGTTCTGCCATGATGGTCATGCAATCATCAACGGTTTCCCGGGGCGAAACCGACACCACCGGGCTGGTCATGAGTTCGCTCACCAGCGTCTCTTTGGAATGAAGGCCCTTGAGCACGCCTTTCCGGGCGTAATCGCGCTCCGAGAGGATCCCGACCAGCTTGTCGTTGGAGAGGACAAGCAGGGCGCCGACGTCGTATTTAGCCAGCATCTCCAAGGCCTCGTACACAGACTGCTCTGGCGCGATCGCCAAAAGCTTGAATGGCCCCTTGTGCTTCAACACTGTTGCAATCGAGTCGGTAATCTTCATTGGACCCTCCTGTCTTGTTAATGACGGTATATATTATGGTGGCGTTGCCCGGCGATGAAGGCGAAAAGCTAGAATCTCGCAGCAGCACTTTCGAGGCCTGCTGTTGAGCTAATGACCAGCAGAACCAAAAGACACCAATCGGCCGGCGCCAAATTGAGGTTCCGGCCGATGCCGCAGTATAGCTCGGCATTGGTGCATTCGTCTCCGTCTCACGTCTATTTTTGCAGCCGGCCGCAAATTCCGGAGCTTCGACCGCCAGCTCCCATATCACGTCGGTCGTAAAATCGAGAGTGCACCGAATCGCCGGCGCCGGAGGGTTGCCATGACGGTCCGAGTCAAGCCGTATCAAGGAAATCGATTTAGTCGAATCTACTTCAAACACTTTGCACTTGCGGGGCTGGGCGTGCTCCTGATCCCGTTACTTATTCCTGGCGTGGATCGCGCTGAGACCCCTCTCGTAGTGCGCGATGCCAACGCGTCGTTTCTCGACGTGGCAGCACGCCGCCAGGTTCTCCAGAACACGCAGAATCCGCTGCTCCGCGACGCTCTCGCAAACCTCAAAGGCTGCGTCGGCACCCCGTTTCCTGCGCCTCCTCCGCACGGCCAGGACATTCCCTCGCGTTACAAGAGCGGCAGTCATGGCGAGCTGAATCCGCTGGAGCATCAGCTCTCAGAACCCTATTACAAGATCCAGGAGATTGCGGCACAGGGCGCGGACAAGTATCTTGCGACCGGCGATCCGGCCGAGGCCAACTGCGTCATCCAGGCGCTGCTTCTCTGGGTGCAGGACAAGGCGGCCCTGCTCGATTACAACGCCAAAGACGACATGGTTGTGTGGTTTCAATCCACCTGGACCGTTGCCTCACTCTCGCTCTCCGTCTCCATCATTCGCAGCGAGCCCCGACTCAACGCAGCCGATCGCGATCACGTAATCGCATGGCTGCACAGCGCCGCGCAAAAGGCAGTGAGTGAGAGTCGCGGACCCAACTCCGGCACCAGCACCAACAATCACTTCTTCTGGCGCGGGCTTGCTGCCACCGCAGCCGGAGTCATCAGCGGAGACAACAAGCTCTTTGCCCAGGGAGTGCGCACCTACGCTACGGCCATCGGCGAAATGGACGACCAGGGCGCGTTTCCCGATGAGATGGAACGCCACGAACTCGCCATGCACTACCAGGCCTTTGCCATTGAGCCGCTGGTGATGATCGCGGAGCTTGCCTACCGCCAAGGGCTGAACATCTACCCGCTCGAGGAGCGTGGGCACCGGCTCAGCGATGCCGTCGGTTTTTTGCGGCGAGCGCTGGCCGATCCCTCGATCATTAAAAGGTACACACCGGAAGCGCAGCAGATCGATCCGGACCTTCAACCGGGTAGTGCGCTTCTTTCATGGACGGAGCTATGGGCCGTGCGCACGGGCGATACCACGTGGCAAACATATATGGTGAAGCCGTTCTTCGATTCGCGTCTGGGCGGCTGCACGACGCTTTTCGCGGCGCAAGTGCAAGGGCCCCTTTCAACCGGCGCAACATCGTCATCGCCAGCGAAGTGAAAGCGAGCGTCTATTTGGTGCATAAGAAAGCTCGAAGTTGCATTACTCTTCAAGCGAGATTGCGGCCGAAGCGTGCAATTCCTCGTGCGCAATGGGCCCGCGGCTGCTTTTGAGAAGGAGGCTTACGGCCGCAGACGCGAACGCAATGACTGCAAGCGCCACGAGGACTTGGAGGCGGTAGGAACCGGCGCGATCGAAGTAATGACCTACCATGACAGGCCCGGTGCCGCCGCCGATGGCATAGGCAGTCCACATGAGCCCGTACAACACTGAGAAGTGCTTGCGGCCGTAGTATCGTGCCAACAGATAGGGGCCGACGTCGGCCTCGCTGCCGAGGCCGATGCCGAGGAGGGCTGCGCCGAAGAGAGCAATACTCGTCGAGCCGGCGAGCGCAAGAACCAGCGACCCTGTGGCCGCAAACACAAGCACGCAGGTCTGGATTCGCTGAGGAGAGAATCTATCGACGAGGAGGCCGACAAAAAGCCTGCCTACGATGCCCGCACCGCCGCGAATCGAAAGCGCAACGGCCGCGCTTTGCGCTGGAATCCCGTGCTGGGTGAGAATGGCCGCAAGGTTGGTCACCAGCCCATTCTCACTGAATGCCGAAAGAATGATAATGCCGGCGAGAATCCAGAAAGGGGCGCTCGCCAGTGCCGATCCGACGGTCGCGCCGGATAGAGTTGCCACCTCTTCGCGAATGATGGGAGCGGGCCGATTGCGGACCAGAAGCGCTGTGAGCGGAAACCCGAGCAGCGCAATTCCGCCCAGCAGCAGGTAGGCGTTGCGCCAACCGTAGTTACCGATGGTCCATTGCGTCAGGGGTGGAATCAAGATGGATCCGACACCGCTTCCGGTAAGGATGAGGGCGAGCGCAAAGCCACGATGTTTTTGAAACCAGGTGAGCATGGTGCGCGTGTATGCAAACTGCGCCCCGCCGTTGGCCACCAGTCCCAAGACGAAGAATGTGAGATAGAATCGGCCGATGCCCGGGCCCAACCCGCTGAGCGATGCAAGCGCGACAGCGAATACAAGTATGGAAGGAAGGATGATGCGGCGGGGGGGATATCGGTCCAGCAGGATTCCGATAAGGGGTGAAACAAATGCGACGGTGATTGCGGCCAGGCCGAATGCACCGTCAAGCGATTCGCGGCGCCAGCCCAGTGACGCGTGCAACGGGTTGAGAAACAAGCTGAAGGTATAGGGAACGATGGGCGCAAAGCTCGTCATTACACCCACAAAAGCTGCCGCCGCCACTCCCCAGCCGGGGTAGTGGATCGAGCTCTCGTTGGCCAGCCTTTGATCGGCAGCTTGCTCCATGATTCGTCCTGTTGGCTCAGGCGCTCGCCGGCCGGTGACGTGTGTAGCCGCTGCGCGCCATGCGCTCGCTCAGCCGGCGGAATGCAGCATCTGAAACCAACTTGACACCGTTTCCTGATACGAACCGGTTGTAGAAGTTGAACAGGGCACATGCGTATATGGCGTAATAGATTGCCGCTTCTTCCCATCCTTCGCACTTGAGCGCTTCAATGTTCGCTTCGGTGATGGCTCCGGAATTGAGCGTAAGCTTGCGGACAAATCGCATCAGGGCCTTCTCCTTTTCGTCGAGACTCGAACTATCTGGATCGTTGAGCGCGCTGCGAACAAATTCCTCACTGCCGTAGAGATGCGACGCAACTGCGGCGTGAGCGTTCCTGCAAAAGTCGCAGCGGTTCAACGACGATGTGTAAGCGGCGATCAACTCGCGCAAAGCCTGGCTAATCGGCGCTTCTTCAAACATCACCTGGTGTGAAAGCTCGCAGAGGGTGCTAGCTGCATCCGTCCGGAAAGCGAGGATGTTCCAGATACCCCAGTACTCCGTGCCGGCTTTCTCGGCCGAGGATATCGCATCGGCAAACGGCCCAGGCTGTGGATGCGCTTCAATCTCGCGTAGAAACACGTGGGACTGCTTGGTTGCAGGAATGGTTGACCTCCATCAACGACAATAAGCCCGGGCAGTGCACACGCGTCCGGGATGAGCGAGCGTGGCGAGCCAAAAGCCTGCATCGACCTTAAAAAGCGAGCATCGCGGGGGCGGAAGAGAACGCGAAATCGAATGCACCGTCATTAAAGGCACTTGAAGCAAGGGAAAGCAATCGAAATCTTCGCGCAATCTCCTCAACGATTATCAATCGATGATTGCTGAACGGCAATGGGGCTCACATCGAGCATTCAATTGAGTTGCACGCCCACCCTTCGATGGATGGACCCGCGTATGGAGCTTATGTTGAATTAGGCCCTTATCGCCTCCAATTCCGCTTAAGGCCTCCATCGGTGGGTCGAATGAGACACCCATCGCATGATGGGCGACAGGCATTACTCCCCGCCTTTAGATTTCATCCGTGCGATTCCTCAAGTTCTTACTCGCGATCCCCCAATTCTGAAGTTGGACGCGAGCCGATTACCCGGGAAGAGACATGCTAACCCGGAAAAGTTTCGCTCGTTCAGGAAACAGTGCAGGCCAAGATCTATTCTCGCTTCAGCTCCGGGGGGGATTCTTCGGATGGAGTGCTCCTCGGGCCATCCAATTCGCCGTGCGCATCCAATTCTGAGGAGTAGACTGGCGCTGTGATTCGCGGAAAACAAGACGAAGCGGACGAGAACGGGATGGACGGAAACGCTGTAGGAGACCGTGCAGCAACGCGAACGTCGTCTTCGGCCAACTTGCCGGTGGTTGAAGAAGCCGATGCCGACGGTGAAGTCGCGGAGCTGTTTGCACGCTACCGAGAGCATTTTGGCAGGCCCACGGTGCCGGGCATTCTCAAATGCTTTGCCACGCATCCTGCCTTGCTGCGGCACATGACGGGCCTGGCTGAGGGCATGCTGTTTGTGGATGGTTTTCTCTTACGCCGCCACAAGGAGATGATCGCCACGCTGGTTTCGCGCGAGAATGCGTGTCCCTATTGCGCGGACAGCCACGGCTATTTCCTTCGCACGTTGGGAGGCTCGGCTGAGCAGCTGGCGGCGATTGAGGCTCTCGACCTGAACTCGGCGGCATTTACCCCGCAGGAACAGGCGTTGCTGGTTTTTGTCGATAAGATCACGCGCGCATCGCACACAGTCCATCGCGGCGATGTTGAAAGACTGATCGAGGCCGGCTGGGGCGAATCTCAAATCGCTGAGACCATTCACATTGCCGCGTTATTTGCCACGTTCAATCGCATCGTGAACGCATTCGGCTTGCCATCGCAGCACTTACTCGATTTTTATTCGACCCAGACCGGCAACGATGGAATTGAGCTTGGGAATGACGTTGAAAGCAGCGAGTAAATTCAGCCGGCGACCGCACCTGGCCGCAGAATACTCATTGCCATAGACTCCGAAAGACAGTGCTATGCTTGTCGATGTGTACGAGCAGATTGAACGCGTGATCGACCTTACCGACCCGGCACTGAATCACCTCTATGGCATGAGCTTGGAAGAGGCGCGGACGCTGGTGCTCGAGGGCCCCGCGGAGAGCGTAAACCGGATTCGCGGCTCCTTTGCTTTGATTGCCAAGCGCGGCCGCACCGTAAGAATGGCGCGGTCCCTGGACAGACCGCTGCGTTACTTTCTGGCTAAGCGCAAAGAAGGCCCGGCGCTTATCGTCTCCGACCGCATTGACAGCATCTACGAGTGGCTCAAGGGGGAAGGACTGCATGAGCAGTTTCGGCCCAACTATACGCGCATGGTGCCTGCGCACTATGTGGTTGAACTGCAACTGGTGGGCTGCCCCGATCCCGACCCCGTGTATCAGCGCTTCTTTACGCCCGTGACCGGCACGCTACCCGCCGATCTCGATGAGATCGGCCGGGCATACATCTCCGCGCTCGCCGATGAGATTGCGCAGTGGCTCCGGTCTATTCCGCAGGATGAACCGATCGGCGCCTGTTTTTCCGGCGGCATCGACAGCGGTAGCGTTTTCCTCGTCACTTATCACGTGATGCGCAAGCTCGGTATGCACCCGGGAAGGCTGAAAGCATTTGTGCTCGATCTCGGCGACGGTCCTGATCTCGGCCAGGCGTGCGCATTCCTCGAGCCGCTCGAGCTGTCGTTGTTCCTTGAAGCGATTGAAGGCGATGCATTGACGCTTGATGTGACCGAGACGATCCGCGTGGTTGAAGATTACAAGCCGCTCGACATTGAATCGGCCACGATGGCGCTGGCTCTGGCAAAGGGAATTCGCGCACGCTACCCTGACTGGCGCTATCTGATTGACGGCGACGGCGGCGACGAAAACCTGAAGGATTATCCAGTCGATGCCAATCCTGAGCTCACGATTCGCAGTGTCATCAACAATCCGATGCTGTACCAGGAGGGTTGGGGCGTGGGGAAGATCAAGCACTCGCTTACCTATAGTGGGGGTTTGAGCCGCTCCTATGTGCGCACGTATGCGACATCGCGCCGCTACGGCTTCAGCGGGTTCAGCCCGTTCACAATGCCGGGCGTGATTGCGGTTGCCGAGTCGATTCCGTTTATCGAATTAACCAACTACGATGTAGAGCGGCTCTATGCATTGAAGGGCGAAGTGGTTTCGCGCGGTGTGGAGGCTGTGACCGGAATGAAAATGCCAGTCTTTGCCAAGCGGCGGTTTCAGCATGGCGCGCTCTCTGAGGATTCGCTGCGGCAGCGCCTGCCCTACCGCGAGGCCGAGTACCGTAATCAGTTTTTCTCACTTTACGAGTGATGCTTTCCTTGCTTTCTGTCTATCCCCAAGCCGCTCACGAACGCGATGAGTGGATTCTGGCGCGCAGAGGTTCACGTAATGCGGTCGATCCTCGCTCTCCCTATGCGTACCTGCTCGAGGACGAACGAAATGTCGCGGGTGAAATCGTGCCCACGGCAACCATCTTCCTCACCAATCGCGAGTGCCCGTGGCGCTGCCTGATGTGCGATCTGTGGCGCAACACAATGACTGAAAGTGTTGCGGCTGGCGCAATTCCGCAACAGATTGACTACGCGCTGGAGCGCTTGCCCGCAGCGCGGCAAGTGAAGCTTTATAACAGCGGCAGCTTCTTTGATTCGCGCGCCATTTTGCCAGGGGATTACGAAGCGATTGCGCGGCGTCTCGATGGATTTGAGCGCGTGATCGTCGAGTGCCATCCGGCGCTGGTGGGCGGTGCTTGCGTCCGATTCATGGATTCGATTCGGGGCCGGCTCGAAGTCGCAATGGGACTCGAGACGGCGCATCCCGAGATTCTGGAACGGCTCAATAAGCGCATGACGCTTGAAATGTTTGCGGAGTCGGCGCGATTTCTGCGCAAGAACGAGATAGATTTGCGCGCCTTTATTCTTGTGAAGCCGCCTTTCATGCGCGAAGAAGAATCCGTTGAGTGGGCCCTGCGCTCGCTTGAGTTTGCGTTTGAGTGCGGTGCGACAGCGGCCAGTTTGATTCCTACGCGGGGCGGGAACGGCGCGATGGAAGAACTCGCTGACGCCGGCGATTTCTCGCCGCCGACGCTGCGAGCGCTCGAAGAGGCGATGGAACGAGGCATGCAGCTTAAGAGAGGACGAGTCTTTGCCGATCTTTGGAACGCAGAAACGTGGCCGGGTTGCGATGCTTGCCGCGACGGGCGTGTTGCGCGACTACATGCGATGAACCTTGAGCAGAGAATTCTCGAAACAGTTGAGTGCCGCGGATGCAAGGACGAAGCATGAACTCGCAGTACGATATTGCGGTGATTGGTTCGGGTTTTGCGGGCTCGCTGGTGGCAATGATTGCACGCCGGCTTGGGCACTCCGTTGTTCTCATCGAGAAAGGCACGCATCCCCGCGTGGTGATCGGCGAGTCGTCGACGCCGCTGGCAAACCTGCTTTTTGAAGAGCTATGCGTACGCTACGATCTGGCAACGCTCAAGCCGCTGGCGAAGTGGGGAAGCTGGCAGCGCGCGCATCCTGAGGTCGCATGTGGACTCAAACGCGGGTTTACGTTTCATCATCATCTGCTTGACGGCGAGCACTCATTCGACCCCCAGCACAGAGATCAGCTCCTGGTGGCGGCCAGCCCGCATAATGAAATCGCTGACATGCACTGGTATCGCGCCGAATTCGATCACTTTTTCGTGAACGAAGCTCAACGTCTCGGCGTCGACTACTTCGACCGCGTTGCGCTTGGTGAATTTGAAGACGAAGGGAACGCGGTTCGATTGGGCGGCGTGCGTGATGGCCGCAACGTGGAGTTTCGTGCCCAGTTTGTCGTCGATGCCACCGGCCCACGCGGCTTTCTTCATCGTGCTTTGGATCTCGGGGAAACCCCGCTTCCCGATTATCCAGCGACGCAGAGCCTGTACAGTCATTTCTTCGGCGTAGAGCGACTGGAAAACACGAACTTCAGCCGCATCGACGGCCAGCCACCCTATCCGATCGATGATGCTGCGGTTCACCACGTCTTTGACGGTGGATGGATCTGGGTTCTGAAATTCAACAACGGAATGACTAGCGCGGGCGTCGCGGCGACGGATGAGTTAGCGGAGCAGTTCGGCTTTCAAGACGGCGCAGCGGCGTGGCAGCGGCTGCTTGACCGAATTCCTGCGTTGCGAGCGCAGTTCGCTCACACGCATGCCGAGCGGCCCTTCACACACATAACCCGGCTCGCCTTCCGCAGTTCGGCTATCGCGGGCGAGCGTTGGGCATTACTTCCTTCGGCCGCCGGCTTTGTCGATCCCCTGCTCTCCACGGGATTTCCGTTGACGCTGCTAGGCGTCACGCGCATTGCGAAGATCATCGAAAGCGCATGGGGCGACGAGCAGTTTGGTTCAGGGCTGCGCGACTACGCGCAGAAGACTGATCAGGAGCTGCTGGCCACGGCGCGGCTTATCGGAGCGCTCTACGCGAACATGAATCGCTTCGACGTGTTCGTCGCGCTGACGCTGCTCTATTTCGCAGCGGCGAGCTTCGCCGAGTCGGCGCGAAGGCTCCAGAAGTCGCAACTCGCGCCGTCGTTTCTTCTCTGCACGCATCCGGAGTTCGGTCCAGCTTCGGAGAGAGTCTGCGGCCGCGCAATGCAAACGCTAATTAATTCCGAGGCAGATGCGCTGATCAACGATATTAACTCGGTAATCGAGCCGATCAATGTTGCCGGCCTGGGAAGGCGTGACCGGCGCAATTGGTATCCGGTAGAAGCCGATGACCTGCTGAACGCTGCCGCGAAGCTCGATGCCAGCCGCGACGAAGTGCAGGCGCTGCTCAAGCGTTGCGGCTTCGTGTGCGAGTCCACCTCGGACCGGGCCGCTATGGCTTAGAATTCGTTGAGAATTCGATCGGCCGCGCAGAGACAATACCCCTTCCCTCTTCGACGACAAGGAACTGATCCGGCGCTATATGGCTGAGAATCTGCTTGTGGCCACTGGGCCATGCGATCTCGAGATTCGCCTCACTAACGCTGCCCGGCTTTCCGAGCCCAAAGGTCAGCGGAAA
>JASHVU010000770.1 GCA_030044455.1 Acidobacteriaceae bacterium
TCAAAAACCGTATACAGCTTGGTGATCTGAAGCAGGTCTTTTACCTTCGGCCTCAGGGCATAGAGGATTAACTCACCTCCCGCGTTGCGAACAACAGTAAAGGCCGACACTATTTCGCCGTTCCCGCTCGAGTCCTGATAAGTCATGTCTCCATAATCGAGCGCAAACTTCCGGTGCCCATTCCAAAGAGCCTCGCGCACTGCATTACGGAGAGCCACCGCACCCTCGCCAAGAGTGACGCGGCCAATGAGTTCCATGACCGTGACGTCCAGAAAACGCTGAATGCGCAGATTTAGGGCCATGTCCGAGGATTATATGCGAGGCCGAGGCGGGGAATCGGCAATTGAAGAAAACGAGCGCCACCGGAACGCCCAGAGCGTTTCACCGCCCTCTGCCAAGCCGAGAGACGCCCCTGAAAATGGTGCCAAAACGGGAGCGCCGCCCTCCGGCGCGGTTGCACCCCCGCCTCCAGAGAGGCTGCGCTGAGGGCCCCGGCCTTCATCAAGCTCGCACTTTCATCTTCTCTGCGAGGCGCAACGCGACATCAATGACCACAGTCGCTCTTGCGGTTGCCTGTTGGGAAGCGCTTCTCAGGATAATCGAACTCTTCCTCTCCCTGCATCGTTCACCGTCGAGGATTCTCCAACTTGGTCAGCATCCAGCCGAAAACCATAACTGCGTTTATCCCTTCGCCATTTTCCTGTCTCTGTGATATGCATAACTCGTGGCGGCAGCCAGGATTTTCGCCTGGTGCACGGAAAGAGAGTGGCGCCCCATGCGAGTTGAGAGACCAGGGAAATGCCTAATTTTGCGCGCAGCTTTCTTAGTGAGCCGCTGGTTCGCGCCCGCCTTCTTGCTCATGGTTGTGGCAGCCCTTCACGCGCAGATCGAGGTCAAAGCACATGACCCCGCCATCCTTCGAAACGGGAGCGGCGACCAGCGGATGAAGATCGTGAACGACGGTCAAACCGCTGTCCCGCTCGAATTCACCGCCGGATCCTTCTACGACGACACGGCAGGCACCAAGATTGAAGCACCAAAGGTCACTTTCGCGCTCGACTCCGGCGGAGACCTGCCCGCCCAACTGGCCCCTAAGCAATCGATTGAAGCCATCGTCGTATTCCGCGGCTTCACTGATTCCCTCACCGCCCATGCCGAATTATTCAACCAGGGGGTTCCCGAGATCATGCTCCGCCTGGTTGCCGTCGACACGCCCCTCAACATCGCCCTCGACGGTCAGGGATCGACCGACGATCCCATACCCTACAGCTTGAACCGTTCTGCCAGTATCACCCTTAAGAACAACGGCAAAGACTACGTCACCCTTGATTGGAAGTTCCTGATCGGCGGTACAGTGGAAGGCTCCGGTACCGCGATCATGACTCCCAACGGGCTCTCCCGCCTCGACCTCACGCCCACTTCCGACGTATACGCCCGTGTGGATTCTCTCAAGCCGCGCAAGCTCACCGGATTGCTTCTCCTTCGGCCCCACACGCCTCCCGGCGTCGAAACCAGGCTCTTCAACCTCCAGCCCCTGCCAGTCAGCCTCATCATGGACCGCTGGTCGCCCGCTACTACCCAGGTGCTCTTCGCCGGCTTCGTCATGGTGCTGCTGTTTCTCGGCGGAGTGTTATCGCTGCTATCCAACTGCATCCTGCCTGATATCCAGAAGAAACTCGCATACGAAAAGACGGTCGGTTCCCTGGCCGACCGTACCAGCACCATCAGCAACCGCATTAACTCTTACCTGCGCGTCCTCCTGCGCCTGGACCGCAAGAAGATTGAGAGGGCTCTCAACGAAGTGCATTGGTACTCCATCTCTACCGGAGAAAAGATCGATGCCGCGGCCGCTGCTATGGACAAGCTCGAAAAGCGCCTGGTTGTAACGGAGAGCCTGGACCGGTTGCGAAGAAGATTTGAAATTGTGTCCACCTCGGCTCCGCCGTCTGCCAGCGACCTCATCGATCAGACACTGGAGACCGCCGCCGCCCGGCTGGGCGCACTCGACCTGAGCGATGACGATGTCGCTGCCGCCAACAATCTGCTCGGCAAGGCGCAGCTCGACATGGATAGCCTTGAGGATGTCGATTTGCAAACCAAGCGCGTCGCCGACAACTTCAGCCAGATCAAAAGCCGCCTCGCTGTCTTCCCGCGTGACTATTACCAGGATTTGCGCGACGCGCTGCCCGGCATCTTCCGCATCTTCGATCAGCCCTTCGACAATACTGACAAGCTTGTCCCTTCCATGCTCTTTGCCATCGATCACGGCATCACCGCGGGCCATATCGCGTTGGATTACGCCATGGTCCGCGCCACCATCTCTCGCTCCAGCCCGCTTCCTTGTGGAACCCCCGGCACCGCCGCGCTCGATCGCCTGATGCAGCGCGAATGCCGCCTGCTCGAGCTGCTCGGAACCCTGTCATGGAAAGCCCTACGCGGCGCCAACCTCCTCGTCCAGCAGATGCGCGAAGACATCTACGAGAGAGACGTGTTAGACGAGATCGAAAAACATCGCGATCCGAAAGATCACATCGTTCGCATCGCCTACGACACGTTGCGCGTACGCCCATACCTGCCCGTCTTCTTCTCGCTGGCATTTGACAATCCGCGCTACGCAAATGCAGCCGCCCTCCGCTGCGTTGTCTTCCGCTGGAAGTTTCCCAAAGAGTTGTTTGAGGATTGCGCCACCGTTTGCCACTACTTCGTCGGCGATGAGCCCGCCGTTTCCTCGAATCCCGACCAACCTCCTGCCGATGCTTCTGCCGAGCCCTCGCCTGATGCCGCCGGCGAAGTCCGTCTTTCCCCGCACAAGCCAATCGACAAAAAGGAGAAGAAGCTGCGCAAAAAACTCGGCTTCTCTACCCAGGTCTCCCTGGAGGTACATTGTCCCGACTTGCCGGTGGAATGCGCCCTCCTTAGTGAGTCGGTCCAGGTTGATCCGCCCACGAAATGGACCAACTCTCGTACCGGTGTCGAGCTTGCCCGCTTTCTGCTGGCCTTCGGAGCCGCTCTGGTCGTACTCGAAGCTGGAGTCATGGACCAGTTGAAAAAGCTCGACCTGCTCGCCGCCATCGTCGCGGTAATTGCCTTGGGATTTGGTGCGGACTCTATCAAGAACATCCTCGGCCAAGCCCCCAAACCTGCTACGCCCGCCAGGAAGTAGTGCGCCCGGGCCCCCACTCAGACCTGAACGCGGTCGCCCATCCCGCGCGGGTCTGCTTCGCGAATCGCTCTTCCCCTCATTTCCCCTTGCAGTCCGGCATGGGATGCTGCCGCACCCAGAAAGAACGAAAATAGGGTTATTTTCGACTGCACTGAATCCACAGGAGTTATCCCCTATTCTCCCTGCAGTTAATTACCACCCCAACGCGCACACTGGAGTAAGGAGAAAATTTATGTTGGATATGGACCTTCTGCGTAGCGCAATGGAAAGAGCTTTCGTATTGCCTGCCTCCACTCCCCACCTCACTCTTGAACCCCTCCCGGACAGTTCTGCTTCCAGGGCCGCTATCCGCCGCTGCCGAGCCGCATGGAAGCGCTTCTACGAACTTTACTTCGAGAAAAATCGCGATACCTTTTTGGCCCGGAGCCATGCCGCCAATGAAGCTGCTCCCGCTTATTGCGCCGCCATGCCCGCGCTCGACAGCTTTGAGAACATTCGCGACTTCGTCGCCTGCACTGCCCACGGTATCCTCATCGGGGCGATCCCTGCTCAACGAAGCGGCCAACTTCTCTACGCC
>JASHVU010000771.1 GCA_030044455.1 Acidobacteriaceae bacterium
GATACGATTCCATTCCGGTTTCAATACCAGCTTGACGTTCAATACGCGGTGGGCCGCATTCACTTTGAGACGACGGCTGAGTATGCCGCTTATGCTGCGAGCGTGGTAGCAGCCGAAACCGGAACCCTGGGACTGAAAAAGCGCATGACGGTGTTTGGCGTGGCCAACCAGGGCGATGTTGCCACCAACATGAGCCGCGACGAGTTGGCCTCGCCACTGGCCGATTGGGCCGCGAGCGAAGACGGCTGGGTCGTGGAGAAGTATGTGAGCGGCGACGCCACCAAGGCGAAACTGGCCGCGGCGATGAGCGATGCGCCGGCGTTCCTGTTCACGGCCAGTCATGGCATGTGCTACGACAATGGCGATACGCGGCAGGAGGCGAAACAGGGAGCGCTGCTTTGCCAGGACTGGCCGGGCCCCTCGTGGCAACAGGCCATCCCCGACAGCTTTTTGTTTGCCGGCGACGATGTCGCGAGCGACGCGCGCATCTTTGGCTCGATCACCATGCATTTTGCCTGCTTTGGCGCGGGGACGCCCAAGTTGAGCGATTACTCAACAACTGGAGCTCCGCCGGCGATTGCGGCACGGAGTTTTCTGGGCCGTCTGCCGCAGCGGCTCATCGCGCATCCACGCGGTGGGGCGCTGGCGGTGATTGGTCACGTGGAGCGGGCGTGGGGATGTTCGTTTCACTGGAACCGTGCGGGAAGCCAGACCGAGGTTTTCAAAAGCACCATCAAGCGGCTGCTCGAGGGTCACCCGGTGGGCTCGGCTCTTGAGTATTTCAACGGGCGCTATGCCGAGCTTTCGTCGGATTTGTCGACGGTGCTCGAGGATGTGAAGTTCGGCGCCCAGTCCGATCCCTACGAGATTGCAGCGTTGTGGACGGCCAACAATGACGCGCGCAGTTATTCGGTGGTGGGCGATCCGGCGGTGCGCCTGATGCTAGCTGAAGATGGAAAGCCGGTAGACAGGCCGGTATTGGAGGTCACTTTGCCAACGACTCAGGATTCCCTTCCCGCCGCGCCGGCAGCGACGGCAGCAGCTGCCAATCCGCTCATGACGGATTACGGTGTACTCGATTCGGTTCGCGGTGCGGCTGCCTCGCTGCAGGACGCGGCACAGAAGATGGGCGCGTGGCTTGCCGAGTCGTTTCAGACCGTGACCAGCGTGCGCGTCACGACCTATGTGAGCGACAATATCGACGCGGTGAAGTACGAGAACGGCGCATTCACAGGTGCGACGCTGCGCGCGATGACGGTGGCCAGCCTCGATGGCAATACCCTGGTCTGTGTGCCTGAGAACAACGGAGTGGTGGACGACGCATTGTGGAAGATTCACTCCGACACGCTCGACAAGGCCCTGCACAACCGCGTGGAGCTGATGAAGACAGCGGCATCTGCGATTGCCAGCCTGGTTCCGGGAGTGAAAGCGCTGTGACCGGCGGGGGCGCGCAGGTCGGCAGGCAAATCGATGTTCAGACGCATGCTGTGCGAGTGCTGCGTGCGCAGATCGATGCGATTACAAATGCCGTTCAGCAGTCGGTCGGCCCAGGCGATGTCGAGACGGTGAGCTTTGCTTTTGGCGCGCTCGACACCATCGAGGAAGCGGCGCGGAAACTGGCTGAGACCGTGAGCGAACTGCTCATGAAGCTAAGGCCGGTGGCCACGATCGAAACTGCGTACGGCGATTTGAAGGCGATTACGACGGTCAATTATGCCGGCCGCGCGGCGTCGGCGTGGCCGCAGTTTCCGACCGAGGAGCTGTTGTTGGCGCACCAGACGTCAGTGGACCATGTGCTGGCGTTGCGCGCAGCGCTGGCCGGGGCCATTGCCTCGGCGGCGAGCGCGCTGATGGCGATATCGGCGTCGGCTGCGAACCCGCTGCTGGCCATGCATGCACTGGCCGCAGCGGGGCGATTGAAGGAATCACTGGAACAACTGGCTGCGGCCGCTGAAGCAGCGGCGTAGAGGTTCCCTGAAACCCAAGATGAGTCGGTCCTCCGATCGCGCGGAATCACGAAGGACATCGGGTAGAGGTATCTCTTTCCTGTCGAGTACCGGAAGGCGAATTAGGGGCGACCGGTGTAGCGTAATTCGAGCAGCGTACAATCGTCGAGAGCTTCGGCGGGCGTGCGGAATTGCACAACGGCGTCGAGGATTTTTTCGATGTCCTGATTGAGCGCGGCATTGCATAATTCGGCGGCGCCGAAAAGATCGCCGCTCGCATTCTCGGTTTCGGTCACTCCGTCAGTCGTGAGCAGAAGCCGCTCGCCGGGACGCAGCCGATCGTGCGCAGATGTGTACGTGGCGTCCGGAATGAGCCCGACGATCAGGCCGCCTTCCTGGAGTTGTCGTACCTCGCTGCCCAAGATGGCGATGGGATGAATGTGGCCGCAATTGAGGTACTCGATGCGGCCGTCAGGAAAGAGGCGGACGACCACCATGGTGGCATATTTGCCGACGTTGCGGGTGCAGAGGAATTCGTTGACCAGCGACGCGATCTGGGGGAGTGCCTGGCGCGCTGACAACTGGGCATGAAGAATTCCCTGCATGGTGGCGGCCACGATGGCAGCGGTGATGCCCTTGCCGGAGACATCGACAACCGCAGCGCAGACAGAATCATCGAGGACGACTACGTCGTAGAAGTCACCGCCGATTTCATAGCAGGGAACGCTGCGAGCGGCAAGCGTTGCGTACGGCACCGTAGGCAACGACGCCGACATAAGGCCGCTGTGGATGCGGGCGGCGATGGCCAGCTCTTCGCGCGCCTGCCGGGCCTTGAACTCCGACTGCGCGAGCAGCACGTTTTCGATCAGTGCGGCCGCTTCGTTGGCGATGGTGTCGAGAAGCTGATGATCGAGCTCGGAAAACTCGCCCGGTTCGACCTTGTTGTCAAGATAAAGAAGCCCGAAGAGCGGTTCTTGGCTGTGAGTCGAGATGCGCTTGCGTAGCGGGATGCAGTAGATGCTGCGAATGCGATTGATAATCACGCTGGACCACTCGGAGATGCGCGCGTCCTGGAGCGTGTCGCTGATGGAAAATTTCTGATTGCTTTCGATGGCCTTTTGAATGGCGCGGCGCGAGATGGTGGAGTCTTCTTCGAGCACCGTGCCGTCGGCTGCCAGGCCCTGCGCCAGGCGCATTGATTTGCCGTCGTGAAGGAAGACGAATCCGCGTTCTACGCCGGTAAGCTCGAGGGTTAACTGCAGCAGCGCACCCAGAATCTCGTTAACTGCGCTGCCTTCGTTAAGCTTGCGCGCAGCATCGAGAAGGAACTTGAGCCGTTCCATTTCGGTTGCGGCGGGCGCCGATTTTTCTCCTTGCTTTTCACGGAGCCGGCGGAATGTGGCCAGCAGTTCGCCGTACGAGGATCGGAAGGGGCCGTCGGCTGCAACGTCGTCGCTGCCGTGATGAAAATGAAGCGGCACGCCCTTGAGCGAGCCCAGGTGCAGCTCGTCACCGGGAAGAAGCTCGGCCCGTTCAACGCGGTTGCCGTTCACAAACGTGCCGTGCGTGCTGTTCTGATCGATCACGACGAAGGCGCCGTTCTGCTGAACAATGACGGCATGACGCCGCGAGACCAGCGGATCGTTCAACACCAGGTCCTGGCCGGTCAAACGGCCGAGGGTGGTGGAGTCGCCGCTGAGAACCACGGTGTGGCGGCCGCTGGAGTCGATATAACTAAGCGCAGCTGTGGGCATTGGGACCATTCTAACGGCGGATTCGGGAGGGCGGGAAGGAAGTTGTTTCAGGCGCCTCCGGCTGGTTGCGAAGCGCGCCGAAAGGAGTTCATTTTTATGGTATTTAGAGCGGTGAACTGGGTCACATCGCGGGAGTCCTGCGCGGCCATAGAATGGCACCCGTGAAAGCAGAAAAGGAAAAGCTGGAGGAACGCCCGGCCGCGTCGATCGACGAGAAAATCGCGGAACTCGAGGCAAGGCGGGAAGAGCTGAAGCTGGGCGGCGGCAAGGATCGCATTGAGCGCCAGCATGCGACCGGCAAGCTATCGGCCCGCGAGCGCATTGCGCGACTCGTGGATAAAGAGAGTTTTGAAGAGATCGGGCTGTTTGCCCGGCATCGGGCCACTTACTTCGGCATGGCCGGCAAGGAACTGCCTGCCGATGGGGTGGTGACCGGCTGCGCGACGATCGACGGACGGCTGGTGCACCTGGCGAGCCAGGACTTTACCGTGGCCGGCGGCGCCGCGGGAGAGACGCACAGCAACAAAGTTGCCGAGATGATGGGCATGAGCCTGAAGACCGGCAGTCCCTTCATCTTTATCAATGACTCAGGCGGCGCGCGCGTGCAGGAAGGCATCGACAGCCTGGCCGGATATGCGCGGGTCTTCTACAACAACGTGATGCTTTCGGGTACCGTGCCGCAGATCTCGCTCATTTGCGGGCCGTGTGCAGGCGGCGCTGCGTACAGCCCCGCGCTTACCGATTTCATCATCCAGACCGAACAGGCACGCATGTTCATTACCGGCCCGCAGGTCATCAAGCAGGTGACCGGCGAAGAGGTGAGCGCCGAGGACCTGGGCGGAGCGCGGTCGCAGATGCATTTCTCCGGCGTGGTGCACCTGATTGCCCGCAACGACGATCACGCTATTCAACTGTGCAAGCGGCTGCTGAGCTATTTGCCTCAAAACAATCTCGAAGATCCGCCGCGCATGCCGTTCAGCGCAAGAATCAAGAATGACGACGAGATCAACCAGATTGTTCCTGCCGACCCGAAACAGGCTTACGACGTGAGGCAGGTGATTGCGCGGGTAGTGGATTACGACGACTTTCTTGAGATTCAACCGGGGTTTGCCGCAAATATTGTGATCGGCTTCGGGCGCCTGCAGGGAAGATCGGTGGGAATTGTTGCCAACCAGCCTTGCGTGCAGGCCGGTTCACTCGATATCGACGCTTCAGACAAATCGGCGCGCTTTGTTCGCTTCTGCAACGCGTTCAACATTCCGCTGCTCACGTTGGTCGATGTGCCGGGATTTTTGCCGGGCGTGCAGCAGGAGCGCGGCGGCATCATTCGCCACGGCGCGAAGCTTTTGTTTGCGTATTCGGCGGCCACGGTGCCCAAGATCACCGTGGTACTTCGCAAGGCTTACGGCGGCGCCTACATCGCCATGTGCTCGCGAGGGCTGGGTGCCGATCGCGTGCTGGCGTGGCCCACTGCTGAGATTGCGGTGATGGGCGCCGAGGGTGCGGCGGAAATCGTGTTCCGGCGGGAGATTGATGCGGCCGAGAACCAGGCGGCCAGGCGCGGGGAACTGGTGGACGAATATCGTGACACGTTTTCGAACCCCTATGTGGCCGCAGGTCGTGGGCTGGTGGACGACATCATTGCGCCGGCGGAGACACGGCGGGTCGTGGCGCAGGCGCTCGAGTCGCTGCACGGCAAGCGCGAGATGCGTCCGCAGAAGAAGCATGGGTTGATTCCGCTGTAAGAAGAGGGGTCGCAGGTGATTGGACACAAAAAGAACGCATCGACGAACGCGTCAGCGTATGCGCAGCTAAAGGCATTAGCCGAGCGCCAGGATGCGCTGGAACGCAAACTGGATGCGCTTGTCGGGGCGATCGAGACGCTGGAGAAGCGGCTCGCAGAGCGGGGCGTCGAACCGGACTTCAGCGCGCAGAAAGACACGATGGAACTGTTGGTGGAGGGCGCGCCGGAAGCAGCCTCCGTGAAGAAGCACGGCGTAAAGGTCGAGGTCAAGGCAGTGATTGCGGCAGCCGCGGCGGCTGCGGGTGAAATGGCAAAGGTGCGCAAAGTGCGTGCATTGCCCGCGGGACAGGATCCAGGCAGTGCCTGGTCGCAGCAGGGTCGAGTGGGCGTGGTGAGTTCGCATCACCTGCGTTGAAGCCGGATGGCCGCTAGAAGCCGTCGGAAGGGAAGGTCGCATTTGAAGCTTCGCATCACCATCGACGGAACAACCTACGAAGCCGATGTAGAAGTGGTGGACGAAGGAGAAGAGCTTGAAGAGAGCGAAGCCTCCCAATACGAAGAACCCATCCCAGCGGTCGAGGCGCCTGACGCCGGCGCAGGCAACGGAAAAGAATTCCGCAGTCCGGTGATGGGGCTGGTGATTCGTGTTGAGGTCGAGGCGGGACAGCAGGTTAAAGCCGGCCAGCGCGTGATGGTGCTTGAAGCAATGAAAATGCAGACGCACGTGACGGCTCCCCGCGCCTGCAAAGTGAAGTGTGTGCATGTAGCGCCAGGCGACCCGGTGAAAGTGGAACAGCTGTTGATCGAGTTTGAGTGAAGGGCAGGAGATGAACGGAGCGCAGGAGGAATTCAAGAAGGTCCCGGGCATCAA
>JASHVU010000080.1 GCA_030044455.1 Acidobacteriaceae bacterium
ACTCGCTATTGCGCCGGATCCGGCCTGGGATGCTTCGCCTTCCACCTAGCTTCTCGCTCCTGCACATCTTCGAGTTGGTCGGCGGTTATGCGCGTGCCCACCATCTGCCGATTGGCAGCGTACTGCGACTGGTTTGGCCCTTTCACCGCTGCAGCAAGATCGAGCCAGTAATACGCCTCGACATCGTCGTGCGGCACGCCCTGACCCAGCGAGTAAAGCATACCCAGAGTACCCTGCGCGCCGGCATCTCCCTGGTCAGCGGCCTTGCGATACCACGCGGCAGCCTGCGTCATGTCACGCTGAAACAACTTGCCTCTGCCATCGCGATAAAGATCTGCAAGATGAAGCTCGCCGGCGAGGTTTCCCTGATTCGCAGCCTTGGTGTACCACACGACCGCCTGCTGATAATCGCGGCTTGCCGCGCAAATCTCCCCGGCCTGAACTTCGGCCGCGGCGTCACCCGCGTTGGCTTTTGTCAGCACAGCCGGATCGATGACCGCTGCGACCCCCGTTTGCGCTGCGGCATATATCCCGCCCAGCGCCGCCAGCGCGCATACCGCCGCCGTGGCGCAAATCATTCGGTCTCTTAGTTTGTTCACGTCGGAACCGCCCTCTTTGTCTTTATAACTTTGTATCCAGTTTACTCAGCACAAGCCCCGGCGCCTGCCCGAATCCACGAGCCCCTGCCCGGTCTTGCCGTAGAATTCTCTTATGACTGACCGCATGTCGCTCACCCTCGCCCAAGCCGATCCTGACGTTGCCGCTGCTCTTGACCAGGAAACCCTCCGCCAGCACGAGGGGCTGGAGATGATTGCCAGTGAAAACTTCGTCTCTGAAGCCGTGCTTGAAGCGGCCGGCTCGGTCTTTACTAACAAATACGCCGAGGGCTATCCTGGGCGCCGCTACTACGGCGGATGCGAGTATGCCGATATCGTCGAGAATCTTGCCCGAGATCGCGCGCGACAGCTCTTTGGCGGCGAGCACGTCAATGTGCAGCCCCATTCGGGTTCGCAGGCCAACGCGTCGGCCTACGCGGCGGTGCTGCAGCCCGGAGACACAATTCTGGGCCTGGACCTATCCCACGGTGGCCACCTCACGCACGGTCATCGCCTCAGTTTCAGCGGCAAGCTTTATCGCACCACCTTCTACCACGTTCGCCGCGACACCGAGCAGATCGACTACGACGAGCTCGAGTCGATCGCGCTCAAGGAAAAGCCCAAGGTCATCATCGGCGGCGCAAGTGCCTATCCGCGCTTGTGGGACTTTGAGCGCATGCGCCAGATCGCGGACAAAATCGGCGCCTATTACATCTTCGACATGGCGCACATTGCCGGACTGGTCGCAGGCGCCGTGCATCCCTCGCCGGTTCCGCACGCGCACATCACCACCACCACCACGCACAAAACCCTGCGCGGGCCCCGTGCCGGGCTTATTATCGTCGGCAAAGACATGGCGATAGGTTCAAAACCCGACCAGACCTTGAGCAAAGAGATTGATCGCGCCGTATTCCCTGGCCAGCAGGGCGGCCCGCTCATGCACATCGTCGCCGCCAAGGCCGTTGCGCTTGCTGAGGCGCTGCGCCCGGAGTTCCGCACCTACGCCGCGCAGATCAATGCCAACGCGAAGGCTCTGGCCGGGGCCTTGCAGGCGGCGGGCTTCCGGTTGGTTTCCGGTGGGACAGACAATCACCTCATGCTTGTCGATGTCTTCGAGAAAGGCATTCTTGGCTCCGAGGCAGAAGCGGCTCTGGGCAAGGCTGGTATCACCGTTAACAAGAACTCCATCCCCTGGGATACGAATCCTCCGCTCAAACCGTCGGGCATTCGCGTAGGAACTCCTGCGCTCACTACACGCGGCATGAAGGAGCCCGAGATGAAGCAGATCGGCGCGTGGATCGCCAAGGCGCTCGAGCAGCGCAACGATGAAGCGGCACTCGACCGCATCCGCGGCGAAGTGGCGGAACTTGCCAACCAGTTCCCGCTCTACGCCTGGCGCCGTGCTCCGGTCGCAGTCAGCGCCTGATCAAGAAAACCTGAATTTTGCAGGCGGTACGCAACTCTTCATTGCGAGCATCCATCTACCTTCAGTAGGATGACCGGCTTAGAGCCGAGTTTTGAATCCTCGACGGTTCCCCAAGGAGGAAGCGATGCGCATCATCAAGATTGCTTTGGCCGGATTGTTTCTGATGGCTCTGCCGGCTTTCGCCCAACGCACAACCCATCCACCCGCGCGCGGACCCGAACCGTATCACGGCACTCCTCACACTTATGAGCCTCAGCACAACTACAGCGATAAGGCTGGTCACCCCAACGTGCCGCACGTTGACGGCAAAACGTGGGTGGGCCACGACACCGGCCCGAACGATCCCCACTACCACTTGGATCATCCGTGGGAGCACGGTCACTTTTCCGGCGGATTTGGCCCGCACCACGTCTGGCATCTGGGCGGCGGCGGCCCGGGCCGCTTCTGGTTCAACGGCTGGTTCTGGAGCGTCGCACCTTTCGACGTGGCCTTCTGCGACGGCTGGTTGTGGGACTCCGATGACATCATCATCTACGAGGATCCCGACCACCCCGGCTGGTATCTCGCCTATAACGTTCGCCTGGGTACTTATGTCCACGTCATGTATCTGGGCACATAGGTCAACATCTGACTAAGAACGTCAAAAGGGATGGCTCACACTGGCCATCCCTTTTGCTCAGATTCATTGCAACTAATGCGCAACGATGTGCAGGTAACTCCTACTTAGGGCCCGGACTGATTACCGATTACTGCAACTTAAACGAGAGTTTTATTCCTAGTGAGTAGTCAAGAAGCTCGATCGTCCTATATCCTGTAGCTATGGGAATTGATTCGATTCTTGCTGAAATTGATGCGGAGATCGCGCGGCTAACTGAAGCTCGTGCTCTCCTGGCCAGTATGGGTTCTCGAACGCCGGTTGCAAGCAAAGGCAAAGCCGCGAAGAAGGCCGCTAAGAAAGCCGGCAAGAAACGCGTACTGAGCGCAGAAGCACGCAAGCGTATTGCGGATGCTCAGCGCAAACGCTGGGCCGCTGAGCGCGCCAAGGCAAAGTCCAAATAACTTGCGCTTGCTTCGCCGATAGCCGAGACTGGCTGGAGTAATTGGAGATGGGTGCCTTCACCTTCACCGCCCCTCGCACGCTGCGAAACGGGTGAGTATCTGCTCGCGCCCGGCATCCGTATTCCTGTGATGTAACCCGGTAAGTTCGCCCCCTCCGACGTGCCCGTGTCCCCGATTCATCTATCAGTCGACATGGTTGGTGATACCTCCCCTTGCATTTGCCAAAGAATCGGTCTAAGTTGTCTGCATTCCGGGGTAGGCAGCTTTGTTGAACGGAGGTAAGCCTTGTACTCTCGCCAACTGATTCAAGGGTCACTGCTGTCGGTGGTTGCCACCGCTTTACTCACGGCCCAGTCGCCTGCGCCTCAACCCCAGCCTACGCTCGAATCTCTGAGTGCGGCCTATGCTCAGGCTATGCAGGATCGCGATTGGCCGGGAGCGATCGCGGCCGCGCAAAAGCTGGTGGATATTGGCCCGACTGCTGAGCACTTCCGCCTACTAGGCGCCGCGCAGAGCAACGCAAAGGACAATCAAGCTGCGTTGGCCACTCTTGATCGCGCCCTCGACGCCGCCGAGACTGAAAAACCCGCCGCAGGCCAGCCCGACACTGCATGGAAGGACATGGTATCGAAGATCTATCTCAACAAAGGCAATGCGCTGCTCAAGCTTCACCGCAATTCTGACGCGATTGAGGCCTATAACCGCTCGGCCGATCTGGCCACTGACCCTGCTGTACCAACCTTCAACATCTGCGCCGTGTTCTACGACGTTGGCGACACGCAGAATGCGCTCCCCGCCTGCCGCAAGGCAGTCATCGCCGGCCCCACAAATGCAAATGCGTGGTTTGTACTGGGCTCACTGCTTTTTGTGGATGCCAAAACGGATGCGCAGGGCAAGTCTGTCATCACACCCGAATGCCGCCAAGCCCTCGAAAAATACCTTGAGCTGGCTCAGGATGGGCCTCATGCCGCCGATGTAGAATCCATGCTGCACATGTCGGCGAAATAACCGTGCTGACTCAAACTTCTTGCCTCACACCTGCCCCACGCCGCTCATCACCAGCATCCGCGGCTCGGTCATCTCTTCAATCGCCCAGCGAATGCCTTCGCGTCCCAGCCCCGAATCCTTCACGCCCCCGTAAGGCATGGGGTCGAGGCGCCATGAAGGCGTGTCGCCCACGATCAGCGCGCCCACTTCGAGCTCGCGGAACGCCGTTAGAATGCGGCCCGCGTCGCGCGTCATCAGGCCCGCCTGCAGCCCATACTTCGAGTGATTCACCTCGGCCAGCGCATCCTCAAAGTCGTCGTAGGGCTCAATCGCCACCACCGGACCAAACGCTTCTTCGTCGCGCAAATGCATGCCCGGTTTTGTCCCGGTCAGGATGGCCGGCGTAATCACCGGGCCCTTGCGCTCGCCGCCGCCAACCAGCTTTGCCCCGCCTGCCACGGCCTCTTTGATCCACTCTCCCACACGGTCGGCTTCCTCCGGCCTGATCATCGGTCCAACTTCGGTCGCCTCATCGGCCGGGTCGCCGGTAGCCATCTTCGCCGCGCATTCAACCACCTTCCACAAGAAGGTTTGAAAGATGCTGTGCGCTACAAAAACCCGCTGCACGCTGATGCACGACTGTCCCGCGAACGAAAACGCCGCATGAGCCGTGCGCACTGCGGCCTCATCGAGATCGAGCCAGTCGTTGTGCACAATCAGCGCGGCATTGCCGCCCAGTTCGAGCAGCACCCGCTTGCGACTGGAGTGCACCTTCAGCTCCCACCCTACCTTTGCCGAGCCGGTAAAACTCAGTAGTTTCACGCGGTCTTCCTTCTCGGCCAGCCAGCAGGTGTCAGCGTTCGAGAGCGGCAGAATCGCCAGCGCTTCTTGAGGCCAGCCGGCCTTTAGAATCAACTCGCCCAGCGCCAGTGCGGTAAACGGCGTTTGCGGCGCGGGCTTCAGAATCACCGGGCAGCCGGAGGCGATGGCCGGCGCCACTTTGTGCGCCACCAGGTTCAACGGAAAGTTGAAAGGAGTAATGGCCAGCACCGGGCCCATTGCGAACCGGTGCACCAGTCCCCAGCGGCCCTCGTTGCCTTCGGTAATGTCAAGCGGAATCGAATCGCCGCCCAGCCGGATGGTCTCTTCTGCGGCTGTTTTGAAGGTCAGCACCGAGCGGTCCACCTCGGCTCGCGCCATCCGCACCGGCTTGCCGGCCTCGGCCACAATCAGCTGCGCAAAGCGTTCCTTCTGCTCAATCAGCGCCGCGGCAATATCTTCCAGAATCTCGCGGCGCTTCCAGCGCGGCAGCGACCGCGTGCGGCGCAGGCTGGCCGCCGCATGATTCACCGCCTGGCGCGCATCGGCCCGTGTAGCAATCGTTGCGCGCCCCACCAAACCCTGATCCCACGGCGACCGCACCTCAAGCGTTTCGCCCTCAGTCCACTCCTTGCCACAAAGCAAAAATCCCGTAGGCGATCCCGGACGCATCTTCATGGTTTTGCCGCTCCTGCTTACCCCTCCATGGTACAGGCGAACGGCGGTGTGGCAAGCTCAAGAGTCGAGCTTGATGCGGTTCGAATTCCGGAAAGGAACCAGATTCCGGCGCACATCTGGATCCGGGCCAGAGATCCCCCGCGCGCGATAAACTCCTCTCATGATCCACGACGGCCGCAGCCGCAAGCTTCCCTTCGATCGCGATGAAGCGGTCGCGCATCTTCGCGCGTGCGACGCCAAGCTCGCCGCTCTCATCGATCGCGCGGGCCCTTTCACCCTGCAGCTCGATCGCTCTGCCTCGCCCTTTGAGTCGCTGCTCGAATCCATCCTTTACCAGCAACTCCACGGCAAAGCCGCTGCCGCCATTCATCGCCGGATGCGCGAGTTCTTCGGCGGTGACCCAACGCCCCAGCAGCTCATCGCGACTCCTGATGAACCCCTGCGCGCCGCCGGCGTTTCTTTCAACAAGATCAAGGCCATGCGCGATCTGGCGGCCAAAACCATTGGCGGCACTGTTCCTTCGCACGCCGCCATCGACAAAATGTCTGACGCCGACATCGTCGAGCGCCTGACCGAAGTGCGCGGTATCGGGTCCTGGACCGTCGAGATGCTGCTCATCTTCCGCATGGGCCGTCCCGACGTTCTGCCCGTCACCGACTACGGCGTGCGCAAGGGCTATGCGCTCACCTTTCAGCGCGTACCCAAAACGCGCCCCATCGAGGCCGCCGATCTGCCCGCGCCCGACGTGGTTTTCAAGCGCGGCCAGCGCTGGGCTCCTTTCCGCTCCGTTGCAAGCTGGTACATGTGGAGGGCATGCCACCTCTACAAAAACACCCCGCCCGCCGGCCGTTCGGCGCGATGAACAAGGTCTTCGCAACTTTGGCCGTAAAATGGCTGAGCAAGGTCTAAACGATCCCGGAGATATTCGGTGCAAAAATTGCTGCTTTCGAAAAGGTGCATTTAATTGCCTGAACGCCGAAAACGCGGCCTGCGACAGGAATTCTGATGGCTTCAACCAACCGTTTTATCTGCATTCACGGTCACTTCTACCAGCCGCCGCGCGAGAATCCGTGGCTCGAGACCGTTGAAACGCAGGACTCGGCCGCTCCCTACCACGATTGGAACGAGCGCGTTTGCGCCGAGAGCTACGCTGCCAACGGCGCCGCGCGCATTCTTGATGGCCGCAATCGGATCATTTCCATCGTTAACAACTATTCGCGCATCAGTTTCAACATCGGGCCCACACTGATGAGCTGGCTCGAACAGAACGCGCCGCGCACCTATCGCATGATCCTCGACGGCGAGCGCTCCAGCCGCAAAAACTTTCGCGGCCACAGTTCGGCGATCGCGCAGGTTTATAACCACATGATTCTGCCGCTCGCGAGCACGCGCGACCGGCTTACGCAGATTCGCTGGGGGATTGCCGACTACGAGCACCGCTATGGCCGCCCGCCCGAGGGTATGTGGCTGGCTGAAACCGCGGCCGACACTGAATCGCTGCGTCTGCTGGCGGAGCACGGCATCAAATTCACCATCCTCGCTCCACATCAATGCAAGCGCATTCGTGCCCTCAACGACCCCGCGGCGGCATGGACCGCGACTTCTGAAGCGAGCGTCGATACCGCGCGCCCCTACCTTGTGCGATTCGCTTCGGGTGCATCGATCGCAGTGTTTTTCTACAACGGGCCCATCTCTCGCGCCATCGCATTTGAGGGCCTGCTCAACTCCGGTGAAGCATTTGCCGCTCGCCTCAAAACCGCTTTCAAAGACCGCAACGAGCCGCAGCTGGTGCACGTAGCCACGGATGGCGAATCCTACGGCCACCACCACAAATACGGCGACATGGCGCTGGCCTTCGCCATCCGCCTGCTCGGCAAAGACAAATCCGTTCGCCTTGCCAACTATGCGAGTTTTCTCGAGCGCTTTCCACCCGAATACGAGTGCGAGATTGTCGATAACACCTC
>JASHVU010000772.1 GCA_030044455.1 Acidobacteriaceae bacterium
AAAGTAGCCGACGATCGCCAACTATCACGAAGGAGGAGGAAGGATCACAACAATCTGCTGAAACAATGGTCTTGCACGCGAAGCCGGTGTCCAGTGTCGAACATGATCCGAGTCATCGCTATATATGGCATCTACAGCAACCGATATGGGTTCACTCACGATGAGCGGACTCTCGACAATGAAGCGCCCGAATTGCATTTCAATCTTCTCCAGAAACCCGATCTCGGCGGATGGACCGTCTACGGAGACTTCGAAGTCTGCCCGTTGGAACCTTTCATCCAAGGCCACATGCAAGCCGCATGCATCGCAAACGGCACTCACATTACTGCGCCAAAGCAATGACGCGAGCGATTGACGGCCAAGCGTAACCTTACCGAATTCGGTGCAAGAACCGAAAGTTCACTGTTGCCGGCGTCCGCTTCGGTTGCAGGTTAGGCGCGCAATGAAAGAGCGGGCAGCGCCGACTCGATGCATGGCATGATGAACGCTGACAGACCTGCAATAGCGGGGCTGACTGCGAACGGTTAACGTACATCCACTGCCGGGAATGGGAGTATATTTACCCAATTCGAAATCAATGTTGAATGCTTGTCTGTTCAATTCCATATTGCATTGCTGCTTTTAGTACGTCGATTTTTATATCTTTTAGTGTTTTGAATTTAATGCAATACCCCGTAACACTTGCTTTGCCGAGTTTCTGCCCAAATGTCTGGGGCAGGTACTTCTTGTCATTGACTCCCATGATGTAGACGGAAATGCCTGCTGTATTCGCACTTATACCGATTTGATAGAAGTCCTTGGCTTTTCCGTTGGCACATTTAATGGTTTGAGATCCATATCCTATGTTTGGGTTGGAAACAGTTTTTCCCTTCTCGTCTTTTCCATCCAGGAACCACAATTTACATGCAGGCATCAACGCCAAAACAATGTGATGCAGCTGTTGCATTTCGCTACGTTTTGGCTCCGGTTGAGTGGCAATATATTCCTTAATTTGTTTCTGCAAGTGCATGTAAATCTCCTTGGCTTAGCGGTACAGATCCAGTGCTCCGGAAACCACCGGACCGGAGACGGCTTGCCAGACTGCGTAAATCGATCAGAATGATACTGGATTCTCTTTACTCATTGCCAGCGCTCTGAAATCTCGGCTGACGGCATCAGGGCAAGCCGCTCATCGAGCCTCAAAATGCTGTTCTGCTCGGATCACCGTTACGTTACAGTGATTTAGATTGCAAACCCATAGACTCTTTTAGGGCAATTCTCATTCTGCCGGGTCGGCCGCATGGCGGCGGACCGCGAATCTCGCATCACCGATGGTATGCTGCCTAGCCGAAGCGAGCGCAATGCCTTTTCCCATTTCCGCCGTCTCTCTCTCAGAGAGACTATTCTTGCTTTTCCAATCATGGTTCACCTTCCGGTCCGCCATCCGGAGATCGGGTTCGCTGATTTACAATCGCCCTAGGACAGGGAAAGATTCTGAATGAGGCTTTTTGACATGAAGAGGGGCCGGTTGCGCACGCTGCTGGCACAAGCGGGCGCGGCCGTGGCGGTTTCAGCCCTGATTGCCGGTTGTGGCAACAACTACCGGCCCGTGGTTACGCCCATCACTCCCAGCGGACCGGCAGCGCAGCCGTCATCCTACGCGATCGTGGTATCGACCACCGGCGCAACGACGCCGGGCGTAGCTACGATTATCGATTACTCCGGCGATACCGTGATGGCGATAGCGCCCATCGGCCCCGGGCCCATTGCATTCACGATTGATGAGGTGGGCGCGAATGGATACACGGTCAACAGCGACGGAACGCTGACCAACTTCCCCATCTCCACGACCCTTCAGGCAAAGAACGTCACCGTGTCCACGCTTCCTTCGACATCGGTGCCGGTGAACCTGATGGCGCCGTCCACCGGGCTTTGGGCGGCGGATCTGACTGGGAATGTGGCCGACGTTTTCACAGGATCGCCGCAGACCTTCAAGCTGGCGGTTCCGGTAGCCACCATGCCGGTTTACGTTACCGGGGCGCCCACCGTAACGGGTGAGCGTGATTTTGTGCTGAGCCAGAATCCCCAGGCTCTGCCGGGATTTACCAGCACGACCTGCAACAGTTCGCCGTCAACAGTGGGTGAAAACGGCGTGGCGACGCCCGTCGAGCCGTCTTACGTCGCCGACTCGCCCATCATACTTGATCCGACCGCCGGTTCAGGGACTATCAACGCCCAGTGCCCGGTGTATGCCATTGAGTCCAGCGACCAGAAGCGGCTGTTTGTGCTGAATCGGGGTAGTGACACAGTTTCGGTGATCAATGTTCAGGACAACACGCTTGATCAGTGCGTGCCTTTCGTGAACCAGTCCGGCCAGACGGTGAATTGCCATCCCATTCTTCCTCTTTCTACAACCGCGGTGACGAATACGGGCGTAACGCCGCCCAACGGAACGGCGGGAATGACGGCGGTCGCCGGGCCCGTAGATGCCGAGTACAACCCGGCAACTTCGCAACTGGTGGTGGCAAACTACGACGGCGGAACCATCAGTATCATCGACGTAAGCGAAGACGAGTACGGCAACGACAGCGCCACATTCGGAACCACATACACGGTAGCCGTGGGCAATACGGCCAATCCGTTGCCGGCGAGCGTCACCGTCTTAGGCGATGGCTCGAAGGCTTACACGGCGAACCAGGGCGATTGCACGCCCGACTGCACAACCTCGGCGAACGGCACCGTGTCGGTGGTGAACCTGTCTACTCATACGCTTGAAAAGACGCTTACGGTGGTGGGCAATCCGCGGACGGTGTTGAATACGCAGAATTCTGAGTACGACAAGGTGTACGCGGCTTCGCCGAACAGCCCGTATGTCACGATTATTGAAACCACGCCGACGGAGATCGACGTGATCGATACGACGGTGCTGGTGGAGGGAGACGTGGTGGATCTGCGTGTGACAACCCAGAACGGCACCACCGGAAATAATAACTACACCAGCCGTGTGCCGGGATATGGGCAACCGTGCAATCTGCCGGGCGCAGCGCAAACGGCATCGTTGGACGCTTGCCGGGCGATTCAATAAAGCCCCCCGAAGCGCGTTGCCATCGAAGAACGAGAGGGCCATTCCGTGAGCTGGAATGGCCCTTTCAATTTTCGGTGAATCAGATTTCGAGACGGGAGGGCGATGGCTGATGGCGGCAAAACACGTTTAGACGTGCTGCTGGTGGATCGGGGCCTTGTGCCGAGCCGCGAGCGGGCGCGGGCGCTCATCCTGGCCGGTCGTGTGCTGGTGCGCGAGCAAAAGGTTGACAAGGCGGGCGCGACAGTGGCCGGGGATGCGGCGATCCGGCTGCTGGGCGAGGAAATGCCCTACGTAAGCCGGGGAGGATTGAAGCTGGCGGCGGCGCTAGAGCATTGGAAGATCGCGGTGAAGGGCAGCGCATGCGTGGATGTGGGTACATCGACCGGAGGATTCACCGACTGCCTGTTGCAGCATGGAGCGGCTTACATGACGGCCATTGACACGGGTTTTGGCCAGATTGCGGCCAAGTTGCGCAGCGACCCAAGGGTGCGGCTGCTGGAGCGGACCAATGCGCGGTTGCTGGAGCCTGGTTTCCTCAATACGTTCGACCAGGACCAAAGAAAAACGCTGCTGGTGATGGACGTGTCGTTTATCTCTGCCACACTGGTGCTGCCCGCGGTGGTGGACGCCGCAGAGACGTTGGAAGAGGCGGTGGTGTTGGTGAAGCCGCAGTTCGAGGCTGGGCGCGAGCACGTTGGCAAAGGAGGCATTGTGCGCGATCCTGCGGCGCACCAGTTGGCGATCGATAAGGTTGCCGACTGTGTGCGATCGCTGGGCTGGCAGGTTGTGGGAACGATTCCGTCGCCGATCACGGGGGCAGAGGGGAACAAAGAGTTCTTACTGTACGCGAAGCGAGGCTGAAAAGCAGCAAATCAGCGGGCCTGGCACCCCTAACTCCGCTAACCCCGCTGCGGTACACTATCACCGCATGACACGCGTTGCGATTGTTTCAAAGCCGCATAAGGAAGAGCTGGCACGGCTGCTCCCTGACCTGATCGGCTGGTTGCGCAACCACGACTACGAACCGCTGCTGGACAATGAGAGCGGAAAATACACCGATGCCGCGCCGGCCGTGAGTCGTGCGGATCTGCCTGACCACGACCCCAGCCTGGTCATTGTGCTGGGCGGCGACGGAACGCTGCTCTCGGTGGCGAGAATCTTTGCCTCGTATGGAACACCCATTCTGAGCGTGAATGTGGGCTTTCTGGGCTTCCTGACCGAAGTGAAGCTGGCGGACTTGTACACGACCCTGGGGAGCTGGTGCGAGGGCTGCCACAGCTTCGACGAGCGCGCCATGCTCGATGCGGAACTGTGGCGCGGCGGCGAAAAACATTCAAGCTACACCGCGCTGAACGAGATCGTGGTGTCGAAGGGTGAAATTGCCCGCATGGGTGAATTTGCCGTGGAACTGGATGGCAGGCCGGTGGCGCGTTTCAGGGCCGACGGAGTGATTGTTTCAACGCCCACCGGGTCAACGGCCTACACGCTGGCCGCCAACGGCCCGATTCTGACGCCCGACGTGGACGCGATGGTGGTCACCCCGATTTGCCCGCATCTGCTTACGTTACGGCCCATTGTAGTGCGCGGCGACGCCGCACTTATCGTGCTTGTAGAGGGCGTTCCGGAGGTGGCGCTGCTGACCGTGGATGGGCAACAGGCGGTGGAACTCAAGCGCGGCGACGAGGTGCGTTGCCACCGCTCGAATTCCACCGTGAAACTGGTGCGGCTCGGGGAGACGGGATTCTTTGAAGCGCTCCGGAGCAAGCTAAGCTGGGGCGAGCTGTAGAAGGGCACCGCGGTGACGCTCGTGCTCTCCTGCCTGTTCGGCAAGGAACGCCCTCCACCGAGGGTCCCCAGATTCGCATGGTTTCTTGGTTGGCCTCGGGAGTAGCTGCTTGAGATGGCCAGCTATTTTCCGGTCAGTTCATTAAGCAGCACCCTGGCTTTGTCGGCGAGTTTGTGCGCGCCGTCCACATCGCCTGTAGCCAGCGCTTCTTTGGCTTCCTTGATGTATTCGCGGATGTGGTCGGCGGTTTTCTTCTCAGTATCGTCGAGATTGCGGTTGATGTTTTTGAGACTCTGCTCGATTGAAGCGATGGAATCCTGGGTCTGACGAAGGACATCAGCCGGATCGCCCGATGAGAGCTGGCCGATGGCGCTCACTTCCGGGGTAGAGTTCGA
>JASHVU010000773.1 GCA_030044455.1 Acidobacteriaceae bacterium
CCAGTCGAGCGTGCACGGCCGCGCCGTCGCCAACGGCTCCATGAAGGCTGCCGTCTGCACCGATTGCCACTCTGATCACGAAATTCTGCCCGCCAACCAGGCCGGTTCGCCCATCTACAAGTTCAATGTTCCGGCCACCTGCGGCAAGTGCCACTCCGACATTGCAGACACATTCAATGCCAGCATTCACGGTCAAGCACTGGCGCACGGTAATCAGCAGGCGCCCGCCTGCACTGACTGTCACGGCATCCACTCCATCAAGTCGCCAGACAATCCCAGCTCACCGGTGGCGGAACGGAATCTGTCGCGCGACACCTGTGCCCGCTGCCACGAGGGCGTACGCCTGTCACAGGAGTTCGGCGTGCCCGCTAACCGCGTAAACAGTTATTTCGACAGTTACCACGGCTTGGCTGCAGAGGGTGGCTCGGTTGTGGCCGCGAATTGCTCAAGCTGCCACGGCGTACATGACATTCTGCCATCGTCCGATCCGCGCTCCAGCATCAACCCCGCGCACCTCGATACAACCTGCGGCAAGTGTCACCAGGGCGTCACGGCGAAATTCACACTCACCAAGGTCCACCTGCAGGACGGCGCCGGCACGCATGGCAACGACATCGACTCCATTTCAGTCCGCTGGGTGCGGTACATCTACACCGTTCTTATCCTGCTGGTCATCGGCGCAATGTTCCTGCACAATGCGATCATCTGGCGCAGCAAGGCCGTGGCGCGCCGTCGCATCCAGAACCCCATGATGACGCGCATGAGCGAGCAGCAACGATGGCAGCACCTCATCCTGCTTGCGAGTTTTATGATCCTCGTTATCACCGGATTCGCGCTGAAGTTTCCTGATTCATGGTTCGCGCACACCCTTGGCATGAGCGAGCATCTGCGCGGCGCCATTCACCGCATCGCCGGCACAGTGCTAATCCTCGCCGGCATCTATCACATCTTCTACCTGGCTGCCGCACACGAAGGCCGCAAGCTAATGCGCGACATTGCTCCGCACCCGCAGGACGCATTCGATGCCTGGGCCGCCATCCGCTACTACCTCGGCTTAAGCGAGCAGAAGCCGAAATTCGGCCGCTTCAACTATGCCGAGAAGGCCGAATACTGGGCCCTGGTGTGGGGCACCGCGCTCATGGGCCTTACCGGCGTCATGATGTGGGCCAAGGTGCTGGTGGGCGATCTGCTGGCGCGCTGGTGGGTCGATGTGGCTACCGCTATCCACTACTACGAGGCCATCCTGGCCACGCTGGCCATCATCGTCTGGCACTTCTATCAGGTCTTCTTCGATCCCGATGTGTACCCCATGAACTGGGCCTGGTGGGACGGCGAGATGCCGGTTGGGCACTACAAACATGAGCACGAGCTGGACACGGACTTCCCGGTTCAACAGAAGGAATCGCGCAACGAAGATGGAGCACGATCGAAGTGAGTCTACCTTATGACGGTGGTCGGCATCTCACTGCGTTGCGATTCTAGAAACGGAAGGTCGGACCCACAGTCACGCGCAGATTACTGTAGGCTCCGTTGTTCAAGTAGATTTCGTCGCCGACTTCCATGCGCAGCCCCAAGGCCCCGAAGAATCCTTCAAATCCGCCGCCCGGATAAAACGCGAGATGAGTTCCAGAACCTCCGATGCCATTCACCGCGTTGGAGAACTGCATGCCGGTGACATGGTTCGGATTACTGACGCTGAAGTCGACAAAGCCGAGTTTACCGGTAGCGAAGATGCGGAAAGGCCCCGAAGTGCCAAATTGCAGCTTGGGGCCGAACAGCCCGGTCATCGGCCGAACGCTTGAGGTCACAAATGTTGTTGTGGTTGTGGTTCCGTTGGTGATGGTTGAAGTGGTGGTGTAATTGCGTGCGAAGTCGTAGTTCATCTCTCCTTCGATCGCAAGGTTTGGCTTGACACTGAATGCAAGTCGACCCCCGGTGCCTACGTAATTCGCGGTCGAATTGGCCGGGGCCAGGCGAAAGTAGTCCGCATAGACGCCGATCTCAGCGTGATTCAGGGTGTAGCGGCCCGACTCAGAGGGAAGGCTCGTCTGGCCGTCGCCTCCATAGCCGGCCGATGCCACTTGCGCCGGCGCCGACAAGGGAATGGCGACCGACGCAAGGAGGCACGGCATGACAGTTTTAAGATTCATATATCTAAGATTCATTGAGTCAACCTCTAAATATCGGATCTATTGCTTCGTGAGCCGGAACGCCTCTAAGGGCGCCGCAACTCTTGTCAAGCTACGATGCACAAGCCAATTGGCAGGTTTACCCACGAACGGCCCCCTGTTTGATGTAGTTGAAATGTGGATTCAGGCGAGTCAAGACTGTCGAAAGAAGAGCCGATTGACACGAAGGCACGCTGGCGCCGAACGACTGCGCAGTTTCGCGTTTGACATTATTCTCATCCTATTTTACTCTAGGCATTGTTAATATATGCCTATGACCAATCTCAATAAAGCAGACCAGCGCGATCTATTCCGGGGCGCGCTCGAAATGATGATCCTGCGCTCGCTTCTTCGCGAGCCGATGCACGGCTACGCGCTAGTGCAGCACATCAAGCAGCGATCCAACGAGCTCTTGCAGGTTGAAGAAGGCTCGCTCTACCCCGCGCTGCAGCGAATGCTGCGCGAGGGCCTGGTGAAGGCCGAATGGGAGATTTCGGCTTCGAACCGCAAAGTGCGTACTTATCGCATCACGCCGGCGGGGAAGAAACACCTGGAACGCGAAATATCGAGTTTCGAACGCATGCTCGCGGGAATCACGCGGGTTTTGTCGCCGAATGAGACGTAGGAGAGACAGCGATGACCATCAAACAATTCTTCTTGCGGCGCAGAATCTACGACGAACTGACTGAGGAGATCCGTCAGCATCTCGATGAGAAGACCGAGGAGCTGATGAGAGAAGGAATGAGCCGCGAAGAGGCCGAGTACGCAGCTCGGCGCGATTTTGGCAATGTCACTCGAATTGAAGAGCGTGGCCGCGAGGCATGGATGTGGCCGCTCATAGAAAGCCTGTGGGCCGATGCCAGGTATGCTGTCAGGCAGCTTGTGAAGAACTTTGGATTCGCCGCGACCGCCATTATCACGCTGGCGCTGGGAATCGGCGCCACGACCGCCATCTTCAGCCTGGTTGAAGCGGTTCTGCTGCGGCCTCTGCCGTTCCCCGAACCGGACCGTCTGGTGTGGATCGACCAACAGGATCATTCGCTGCCGGGCGTGGCGCCTGAATCTCTCAGTTATCCCGATTACTTTGACTGGCGCGCACAAAATCACACCCTGAGCGGAATTGCTTCGTATGTCGGCTCAGGAGTCATCTTCCAGAACCCAAGCGGCTCCGAGCGCGTTGAAGCGCAAATTGTTTCTGCAAACTTTTTTGACGTGCTCGGTGTCGGTCCCGTGCTGGGCCGTGATTTTCAGTGGACCGATGAAAAGCCCGGCAATCGCGTGGTGATGCTGAGCTATGCGTTTTGGCAATCGCAGTTCGGCGCGGCGAAAGACATCTCCGGCAAAACCATTCGTCTCGATGGCCACAATTACACAGTCGCAGGGGTGATGCCGAAGGAATTCCGGTTCCCGCTTGAAACCCCCGCGCCACTGCTATGGAAGTCGCTTGCCGAAGAAGCCGAGGACAAAGACCCGCAAACCGGACAGCGCGGTTTCGACGTTCTCGGTGTCATCGGCCGCCTCAAGCCAGGCGTAACGGTAGAACAGGCCAAGGCCGACCTTAGTTTGATTGCCGACAACCTTGCACGCCAGTATCCCGACAGCAATAAGCAGTACACTTCGGCGCTGGTTGAGCCCGAGCTTGAACACATGATTGGCGACACGCGGCCCGCCATGCACATGCTGTTCGCCGCGGTCATGCTCGTACTGCTGCTGGTTTGCGCCAATGTTGCCGGATTGCTGCTGGCGCGGGGTTCGCGGCGCACTGCAGAGTTCGCTCTTCGCGCAGCCGTCGGCGCCAGTCGCGCTGCCATCGTCCGGCAACTGCTGGTGGAGTCGGTAATATTGTCCCTTTGTGGCGGAGCGGCTGGCGTAGCTTTGGCCTTCGGCCTGCTGCGCGCAATTCTCAAGATTATGCCTCTCGATATTCCGCGCATCCAGGGGGCGACACTCGATATGGGTGTGCTGCTCTTCGTCCTGGCGGTATCACTGGTTTCGGGAATTCTCTTCGGCGTGCTGCCCGCGTGGCGGACATCGCGCCGGACTCCGGTGACTGCTCTGCGCGAAGGAACCCGCACTGTGGCGGGAGGCAGAGGGCAGAATCGCATTCACAACTCGCTGGTGATTGCGCAAACCGCAATTGGAATGGTGTTACTCATCAGTTCGGGGTTGCTAACACGCAGCTTCATCCGCATCGTCAACGTCGATCCCGGATTCGATTCGAAGCATCTGCTCACGAGCCGCGTCGGTGTGTCGTCAGACCTGAAACACGACCAGCATTATCTCTTTTTTCAGCAAATGCTCGATCGGATCCGCGCATTGCCCGGCGTCGAATCGGCCTCGGCGGGATGGCCGCTTCCCATGAGCCACAGCAACGCGACAGTTGGAATCGATATCCAGGGCCGTCCGGTGGCCAAAGGTGACGAACCAAACGAGTCATTAGGCCTGGCGATGCCCGGCTACTTCGAGACGATGCACATTCCGCTCATGGCAGGGCGAAATCTTGGCCCGCAGGACGGTCTTTCTGGACCGCCGACAATGGTCATCAACCAGGCCTTCGCAAAAAAGTATTTCCCGGGCGTCAATCCCATAGGCCAGCACATCCAGGTTGGCATCGGCGACGATGTCTTCGAGCATCCTATGCGTGAAGTCGTGGGCGTTATCGGCGACATCAAGCACAAGGGTCTGACCGACGACGCCGACCCACAGATGTATCTGCCCTATGCGCAGGCGGTCATCACCAATCCCTACCTGGTTGTGCGAACCAACGCCGACCCCGCTGCGATGCAGAGCGCGATTGACGCGACGATTCATGGACTCGACAAGGGTGTGCCCGTTTACCAGGTGTCGACGATGGAAGACTATCTTTCGAAGTCCGTTGCCGAGCCGCGTTTTCAGGTCTTTCTGCTCACATGTTTTGCCGGCATCGCACTGCTTCTCGCCGCCATCGGCTTATACGGCCTGCTCTCGTACATGGTTACGCAGCGCACGCTCGAGATCGGCCTGCGCATGGCGCTGGGTGCACAGAGGACCGACGTACTCGGCATGATTATCCGGCGCGGACTGACGCTTGCGTTGATTGGTGTGGGTACGGGGTTAGCTGTGTCGGCTGTGGTCATGCGGCTCATCGCAAAGATGCTGTTTCACACCCGGCCAACCGATCCACTCACGTTTGCAGCCACGGCAGCGCTTTTGCTTTTCGTCAGCATTGTTTCATGCAGTCTGCCCGCATACCGCGCGGCCCGACTGGATCCCATGAAGACACTGCGCGAGCAGTGAGAAAGACAGGGAATAGTAAATAGCCAGTAGCCGAAACTCAGGAATCGCATGTTTCGCGCTGCAAGCCAAAAGCTAATAGCCAGCAGCTAAGCGCTTATCCGCGCACTCACACCCGCCAATAATCCGGCCGCCAGCTCTTGATGCGCTCCTTGATTTGCTTGCGGTTCAGGTTGTGTTCGAGTGCCTGCTTCGCCAATTCCACCACTTCGTCGTCACTCGCGAATCTCAGACCGATCAGCTGATCCTCGCTGAGCCGGTAGATCTGCGGGTGCCACTCAGCGGGCGCCAGCGCCTGCAGGCGCAGCCGCTCTTCTAGCCGAATCACGCGGTCCTGCACCTTCAATGGATAAAGTCGCATCTTGAACAGCGCGACAAATGCCGCAATCGACAGTACCGCCAGCCATATCGGATAGAAGTGCGGGTGATGCACCGCATACAGGATGGCGATGATGACGTTGGCGATGATAACGATGGTCAGGAAGAAATGGTACGGAGGATCAAGGCGCGCGTGGCTTTTCAGGTCTTGCGGCGGGTTCTTGCTCATTGACTGTCTTTTACCTCTTCGAAGGCGCTCGGCAGAGCTCCCTGCAATGATTCGCTCTCGATTGGGAGAGCTTCGCCCCCAGTTGCGGCCTGCACTCCGCCGTTGGCGGGATTCTCAGCCTCGTCACCTTCACCTGTCAATGGGGTCAGTTCTTCGGGGCCCAGAATCTCGTGTTGCCTGGGAATAATGTGGTAACGTCCGCGCGCCAGATAGTCCACAAACAGTCCGCCGGCGAGGTAAGGATTCAACACCACAATCGGAATTGCGTAAACGGTGGTGACAAACGACTCGTCGATGCTCTTGTTGGCGTGGCTCATGCGCCGATAGCCGGGTACCTGGGGAATCTCAAAAATCCCGAGCCGCGCTTCAGGATGTTTGCGGCTGTACTTCTCCAACTTATAGGCGATCTGCTTGGGCGTCGTCATGCCCGCATCGGGGAAGACGCTGCGCCTGAACTTATGCGGAAAATACGAGTTCAGAACCACGCGCGCAAAATCGGCACAGTTTTCAAAGAGCAGGTTAAAGTCGGAGTGGTTGGGGCCGGCGTTCATTCGCGCGATCAACGCGTCATCCTGCTCCTCGGTGGTGTTGAAGCGGAATGCGTAGATGCGCCGTTCGTAGGCCACGCCTACCATTTGCGTCCAGCCGCCATGCAGAAAGCTTCCTGGCTTGACCTTCGGACCCAACTCCTCAAGATGGGTCTCGTGATAATGATTGCGCAGCCGCTCCACGATTTCGCGGTTCACGTGCAGGGGAACGTCGGCAGGGTTCTCGACCGAGTAAAGATAGGGAATGAGCGGAATTGCGACCCAGTCGTAGCCATCGATGCCCTGGTAGCGAGCAATTACGGCACCCATCTCGCCGGGCGCGCAGCGGCGCAACCTGACCGGGGTCTCAGCGCAAATATGCTGAAAATAAATCGCATTATGCCCGGTGGGATTCAGGGCTCCGAAGAAGCCGTATGGCTCCTCCATGAGCAAGGCGGCCTGAGCCTTGGCGTGCGCTGCGCACATTGCCGCCAACCCTATGAGAGCAAATGCAGTCATGCGGAGCTTGCGCATCAATCGCATCGGTTCTCCTTGAGCGGAGTTTCGGGTAAAGTCCCTCCAATTTCACTATGCCCGAAACTGCACGAGTCCTAGGTGAAAAGCGGCGTCGGTTCACTTTGCAATCATGAACCGGCTGGGAACCCGCCCTATGCTTTCGAACGCACCAAAGCTGAGCCGCGAGGGCTCAAGAGTACAGAACGCGAAATTGGGTAAAAGGTTGCTGTTTACCCGCGGCCAACTGTGCAAAAAGCTTGAAATCCCGCAATGGCGGACGCTCGCAAGCCGCATTTGTTAACGTTTTGGGGTCAATCATTTGCCGTTTCTGCCGTGCGCAGAAACAAAGTTTTGAATTCATGAGGTACACAATGAAACTCTTCTTGCGTCTTTTGTTCTCCTCGTCCCTTGGTTTTGCTTTTTGTACAGCGGCCGGGGCTCAAATCATGCTGCCCAAAGTTCTCTCCAGCCACATGGTGGTGCAGCGCGACCGGCCGGTGCACGTGTGGGGGATGGCCACGCCCAGCGAACAGGTGAGCGTGACATTCCGCGGCGAAACCGGCGCCACCACTGCCGGCGAACTGGGACGGTGGAGCGTTTATCTCAAGCCTGGCGCTGCAGGTGGTCCCTTCACCATGACGGTGCGGGGAACCGATCCCACAGCCGGGAATGGCGGCCAGCCGCAGACCATCACGCTCGACGACGTGCTGGTGGGCGACGTGTGGGTCGCATCCGGTCAATCGAACATGGGGTTCGAGCTGCACGATGCGGCGACCGCGGCTGAAGACCTGCCCGAGGCCGGCATTCCCGATCTTCGCCTCCTGAATGTGAAGCAGACCGCAAGCCTCTTTCCGCAGGACGACCTTCCGGTTGTCGACGACGGCTGGACGGTATCTTCGCCTGAGACCGCGCAGCACTTCTCCGCCGTTGCCTGGTATTTTGCCCGTGAGATCGAGCAGCGCGAGCATGTGCCGGTGGGCATCATTAATTCCTCCTGGGGAGGTACGCCGGTTGAAGCGTGGACCCGCATCGGCGCAATCGGCCAGGATGCTTCGCTGATGCCGCTGTTTATCTCATGGGGCAAAATGATTGAGGACCAGCCCAATGTTTTGCTGCGTCTGAAGATTCAGCAGCGCGCCATCGACGAGGCCAAGGAGCAGGGCAAGCCCGTGCCGATTTTCGGTTGGACGCCGGACCTCGATAGCTGGGGTCCCGGTATGTTGTGGAACGGGATGATTGCACCGCTCACGCCGGCCGCCATTCGCGGAGCCATCTGGTACCAGGGCGAGTCGAATGCTTCAATCGAGCGGGCGCCGCTCTACGGCCGCATCTTTGAAGACATGATTGAAGACTGGCGGCACGAGTGGGGCGTAGGCGAATTCCCATTCCTCTTTGTGCAGATTGCCAACTACAACGCCGGCCCGGGCGACGGCTGGCCGCAACTGCGCGAGCAGCAGCTCAAGACGCTCGAGCTCCAAAACACCGGCATGGCCGTGACCATCGACATAGGCAACCCCACCAACATTCATCCCACCGACAAGCTCGATGTGGGCTTGCGGCTGGCGCGCTGGGCGCGGGTGCTTACCTATGGCGAGAAGCTCGAGGACTCCGGCCCGCTGTTCCGTGAAGCCGAGCCTGAGGGACCGGCGATCCGCGCGTTTTTCGATCACGCCAAGGGCCTGAACGCGAAGGGCGGCGCAATCACGGGCTTTGAAGTTGCCGGGACCGACGGCAAGTGGGTCACGGCAACGGCGACCATCGACGGCGAGACGATTGTGGCCTCGAGTCCCGACGTGGCCAAGCCCACGCAGGTGCGCTACGGCTGGTCGAGCAGCCCGCAGTGCAATCTTTTCAACGGCGATGCGCTGCCGGCCAGCCCGTTTACGTCGGCAGAGTAGCTGGAGCATCCCGGGCCATATGGCCCGGGATGCTCGGGAGGGTATACCCCCCTCCAACATTCCCTGAAAATAACTTGATTGTTTTTATGCGGTTCGTGAAAAAAACCGCGCCAAGCGCAATACAATCAATGCGTTGCGGCCAGGTATGGGAAAATAAACGGGTTATACGCCATATTTTGCGCCCCATTGGATGCAACTCTATGAAAATAAAGGCTCGGCGTTTGCGAACGCCGCAGCGCAAAATAACGCAGAATCTGATGCATCTCGGGATCGCCGGCAGATGTTGAGCGTGCGAATCGGGCTGCCGATTTTCAGGAGCGTTCTCTGCCCTGAATTGAATGTAGCGCGAGTGGGGGAAATTATCTGCAAATGGGGAATTGCGGCTAACTGCAATTGGTGGATTGGGTTCAAAGCTGGCGAGCCGGACTTCTGGGTAGACGGTGGCAGGGCTATTTGAACGACTCTTTTGCTGGTGATTCTGCCGGTGCGAGGGGCATTGCAAGTGAACGATCCTGAATATTCGGCAGAAGCGAAGGTCAATGAGTGACTTGGCCTGTTAACCGGACAACGGACAACCAGACATTTGTCAGGCGTCGGCCGTTCCACGTCAACTTGAAGGGGCACGGATCGATGGAACCTAGCTGACATTTCGGTACCGATGTGTCTTTGAAGGGTGCATTGACGGTCAATAACAATTCTCGTTGCTGTTACTCCGTTCTCAAAGCCTGCATTGGGTCCAGCCGCGAGGCGCGCCATGCCGGCACAAGGCAGGCCAGTGCGGCTGAAGCGACCAGCAATGCTGCGACGGCGGCGAAGACCTCCAGATCGAGCGGCTGGGTGTCGTAGAGCATGGCCTTGATGAACCGGGTTGTGGCAGCGCTCGCTGCCAATCCCAAAAGCAGTCCGATGAGTGCGGGGCGAAGGCCGTCAGCCAACATGAGTCCGAGGACCTGATCGCGTTGGGCGCCGAGAGCGATGCGGATTCCGATTTCGCTGGTGCGCTGCGCGACTAGATAGGCGAGGACGCCATAGAGGCCGGTGGCGGCGAGAACGAGGGCGATGATGGCGAACGCCAGAACCAGGATGGAGTCAAACTGGTTGTCGACAGTGGACTTGCCGGTGGCCTGGCGGATTGTCATGACATCGGAGACGGGAAGGTCGGGGTCCATTTGACCGACCAACTTTTCAATTGGTGTGGCGAGCGATTCGACGTCGTGCGAAGACCGGACCACAATGGTAGCAACGCTGTAGTCGTTTCCGTAGATGGGCCAGTAGAGCATGGGATGCAAGGGTTCCGTGACAAACCATCGCGTGTCACCCGCCACGCCTACCACCTCGAAGACGCCGCCTTCGGTGCTACGTTCGCCTCCCTCGCCGTCGTCGCGGAGGTGCTTGCCAATGGGGTCTTCTCCGGGGAACATCGCCTGCGCAGTGCTGCGGCTGAGGATGACTACGTGGGCGCGCTCCAGGCGATCGTCGCGCGTAAAGTTGCGCCCGCTCAGCAGCGGAATCTGAAGAGCGGAAAAGTAGCCGGGGTCAGCGCCGCGCACCAGAATATCGAAGCCCTGGCTCTTGGGCAGAGGCGGATGCTCGACAACGGACATCAGTTGATCGCCACCCCACCCTTCGCCCGGTGCAGTGCTTACCAAACCGGCAGCCTCGACTCC
>JASHVU010000774.1 GCA_030044455.1 Acidobacteriaceae bacterium
GAAATCCCTGATATCCTTGAAATCGCGAACCGCGTCGAGCGGCAACGATAGAAAACACAGAATTGAAAGAGGTTATGCGTGGCAGATACCACAAAGATCGCAGATAAACTGGAACGCAAGAAGCTGAAGCGCGCGGCGCGCAAGAAAGCTGCGCCCAAAGCCAAACGGACCACTCCCCGCGGCTCGACCAAGAAAAAAGTGAAGAAGATGGTGCGCGGCCAATCGAAACGGTAAAAAAACAGTGGTCAGTGATCAGTTTGATCGTGCAAGGGCGGGCTTCAAACGTCTCAGCGTAAGATGAGCACGACTCCAGTGTTTAAGGAAAACCGCTGACCACTGACAACTGATCGCTGCCTTTGCAAGGAGAACAGCACTGCCCAGTCAACTGCTTGCCCGCAAGTCGATCGACAAGCTGATCCGTGATTCGGAAGAGCCGGAGCACGCGCTCAGGAAGACTCTTGGGCCGTGGTCGCTGACTGCTCTGGGCATTGGCGCGGTGATCGGGTCTGGTATCTTCACGGTCATCGGCACCGCGATCTCAGGCGAGCAGTTCGATACCTCAAGCCTCGTCAACACGCCGCTGGCTGACTTTGTCATCCACCATACGGCCATGGCCGGCAGGCCTGGCGCCGGCCCGGCCATCGCCATTTCGCTCATAACGGTGGCAATTGTTTGCGCGCTTACCGGCCTGTGTTACGCAGAGCTTGCCTCGATGATTCCGATTGCAGGCTCGGCTTACACCTATACTTACGCCACTCTCGGCGAGTTGATCGCCTGGGTCATCGGATGGGATTTGATCCTTGAATATGCGGGATCGAACATGACGGTCAGCGTCGGCTTCGCCGCGCATGTCGTCGACCTGCTCGATTGGTTTGGCTTGCATCCGCCGGCAACCTGGATCTCGCCCGCGTATCTGCCTGACGGGTTGCAGGACTTTTCGGGCAACTGGATTTATCACCCCGGCTGGCACTTCGGTTTCAATATTCCGGCATTCCTCATTGTTCTCATTCTCACCGTCATCCTGGTGCGCGGCATCCGAGAGTCGGCCGAGGCCAACAACGTAATGGTTGGCCTCAAACTGGTCGCCATCGTTATCTTCGTGATGGCTGTGATCAGCGTCATTCATCCCAGCAACTGGCATCCCTTCATGCCCAACGGCTTTTCCGGCGTGCTCACCGGCGGCTCCATCATCTTTTTCACCTATATCGGATTCGACTCGGTGTCAACGGCCGCCGAAGAGTGCCGCAATCCCCAGCGCGACATGCCTTTTGGCATTATCGCCACACTGCTGGTGTGCACCGTGCTCTACGTTGCCGTGGCCGTGTGCCTCACCGGGCTCGTGCCGTGGAACTCAATGGTGGGCGACGCTGCGCCGGTAGTAAATGCGCTCAGAAAACTCTCGCTTCTCCCCGGCGGTCATCCGCTGCACTGGGTGCGGCTGATCGTTCTGTTTGGCGCTATCCTCGGAATGATCTCTTCTATCCTTGTTTACCAGCTTGGCCAGTCGCGCGTGTGGTTCTCCATGTCGCGCGACGGGTTGCTTCCAAAAGTATTCTCCAATGTGCATCCGGTCTTTCGCACACCCGCGTTTTCAACCTGGGTTGCTGGATTCGTGGTGGCCATTCCCTCAGGCCTGTTCGATATCGGCACGCTGGCCGATCTCTCGAATATCGGCACTCTCTTTGCGTTTGTGCTGGTTTCGATCGGCGTCATCGTGTTGCGCTACCGCGAACCCAATCGGCATCGCGGATTTGTGGTGCCGGGAGGGCCCGTGATTCCCGCGCTGAGCGTGATCTTCTGCTTTCTGCTGATGGCCGGACTGCCGATCATCACCTGGATCCGCTTTTTCGGCTGGCTGATTATTGGTCTTGTCATTTACTTCCTCTATAGCCGTCACCGCTCTGAATTCGCGCATCAAAAATAAATCGTGATCACAGTGCGGAGGATTTCTCCAAATGAAAACCTGGAAATTTGCACTCGTAACGACACTCGTCACGCTTGTAATCGGCGGCATTTATCTATTGGTAGTGTTTGAGCATCGTAAGAATCCCGGCGTTCAAACACAGACCGCTCCCGAGCAAAACGAGACGCCTGACGATGTGGCGATTGTGCGCCAGATGTTTATGACCTCGTTTGACGATGCTGTCAAACTGCAGGACACCAGCGTGTGGATGAAGAACGGCTATACCATGCCCTATTACCCGTATGAGGGCGGACGCGTGGTCTTCGCAAAAAAGATCGGATTGATTCCGTCGGCCGAGAAGCTCGACATCAAGAAAGTAATCAAAGCCGTGCCGCCGGCGGATGAAGACGACGGCATTGATCATGGCAGCCGGCAGGTGTTTGCAGTGTTTACCCTGCCCGGCAGTACCGATCTGGACGCGACGCCGATCGGGGTTATTAGCGGCAATCAGGAGTAGTACTTCTGCGACCTGCTGTTTTACTACGACGATCCTCATACGATCTATGACAACTGGCCCAAGAATGTGTGGGCAACGATTGACGAGCACCAGGTGAAGCCGGGGATGAGCGAGCTTGAAACACGCATGGCGATCGGCTCGAAGGTTCACAACGACAGCAGCACCGTGGGCAACCGCACCATCACCTACGACCAGGCGGGCAAGAAGTGGTCCGTCACCTACGTGGACAATCACGCCACGACCATCAGGGGCGGGTGAACCTGGTCGAGATGGTCCGCATAGTTTCTGAAGATTGATTTGACTCCCGGCGAATGGTCCCGGTAACTTGGATTTTCCAAGGAAAACCACCTGAGGTCGATCAATCAATGGGCAGGTCCCTTCCCCTTCTATTAGTGCTTTCCACATTTGCGGTTCCGGCCGCTGCATTGGCGCAGTCCGCGCCAACGCAACCCATCCCTGCGCAGACCGCCCCTGGTCAAAACACAACAACGGCTAGCGCCGCGGCCGAACCCGTTCCCGCGCCCAATGATTACTCGAGACCGGAGAACTGGCTGTGCCTGCCGGGCAGGCGGGACGCGTGTGCGGTAGACCTCACAACCACCGTGATTGCTGCTGATGGAACCATGACCAAAGAGGCTTGGAAAACTGCATCCGATCCGCAGATCGACTGCTTCTATGTCTATCCGACGGTGTCGCTCGAGCCGGCAATCAGCAGCGACATGACGCAGGGACCCGCGGAAAAGGCCGTCGTTCGGACACAGTTTGCACGCTTCGGTCAAGTGTGCCGGCTCTTCGCTCCCATGTATCGCCAGGTGACCATGTTCGGCCTCCTTGCCAGGCTCAACGGCAAGCCTGTCGACGAGGCGCAGGAGCTCGCCTACCGGGACGTGGCCGATGCCTGGCACTACTATCTCCAGCACGACAATCAAGGCCGTGGCGTGATTCTTATTGGACACTCGCAGGGTGCCAGCTTGCTGCGGCAGCTAATACAGAAAGAGATTGACGGAAAGCCGATTGAATCGCGGATTGTCTCGGCTGCGCTGGTGGGCACTACGGTCGCCGTGCCCAAGGGCGCTGACGTGGGCGGGATCTTTGCGCACATGCCGCTGTGCCGGTCAGCGTCGCAAACGGGCTGCATCATCACCTACGAATCGTTTCCCGCTGATGATCCGCCGGCTCCGGGAGGACTGTTTGGAGCAGCTTCGGGCGAAAACATGGTGGCTGCGTGCACGAATCCGGCTGCGCTCGCCGGGGGCAGCGGCGTGCTCGATGCCTACCTTTCCACCCATGCCCGGGTGTGGATCAACGCAGCGG
>JASHVU010000775.1 GCA_030044455.1 Acidobacteriaceae bacterium
GTGCGAAACCGAAGCTGCGAATGATGATCGAATCTGATCTCGAACGGTGTCACGCTTCAGTGTGATCACAGGCACATCGTCTCCAACTCCTTTAGGTTCAAAGTCTTCACCAGGCCTTCTCTGGAGAGAAACCAGAGCTTCTGTGTGAGTTCCGGCCGCTGCGGCGGAGAAAACATCATGCAGTAAGCAAAACGCAATCCTCTTTTCTGTTTGCTCCTCCCATAGCGGGCCCGGAATCGAGGGTCCGGCCCATGTCGCCCTCATCACTCCGCTTTGCAGGTCGCCTGCCACCCCTGGGCAAGCTCGCTCGGGTGCGCCGCGCCTCACAATCACTCACGTTTAATGTTTCTAAATCGGGCGGACTTTGCGCGCGCCCCGCAGTGCGTTGCGCTGGCAGGAGGAGATATGCAAAGCGCCACTCTTAAACCCGCACAGGATGTTCTTGATGACCGCGAAAGACTGTTGATCGACCAGGCGGTCGCCAAATATGCAGATCGCCCCGGCTCCTTGCTGGCCATTCTCGAGACGGTGCAGGAGGCGAATGCACACAAGTACCTCTCCATGGAGGCCTTGCGCTACATTGCGCGCGAAACCGGCGTGCCGCCAGCGCGCATCTACAGCGCGGCCACATTTTACGCGCTCTTCAGCCTTGATCCGCAGGGCGACAACGTTGTCGCGGTCTGCCGCGGCACGGCCTGTCACACCCGCGGCTCGCGCGATCTTCTCGAGAAGCTCTGCCTCGACCTTGGCTTGAGCGATCGCGAGCCCGATGAAAACAGTGAGGCCGACAAGCTGGCCCTCACCACCGCCGATCGACGCTTCACCGTACGCACCGTTGCCTGCTTTGGCCAATGCGCTCTGGCTCCCGTCGTCGAGGTCAACCACCACATCCTGAGCCACGTCAACGAACGCTCGCTGCAGCGCGAGATCCAGACGCTCGACCACGGGAGGAAATAATGCCGCGCATTCAGGATATTGGCTCATTCAACGCAGTTCGCGAAGCCGGGCTCGCCAAGCTCCTGCCCTCCATTCCGCGCATCATCGTCGGCATGGGCACCTGCGGCCGCGGCAACGGCGCGGAAGAGGTCTATCACGCACTCAATGAAGCCATCCAGCGCAGCGGCCTCGATGTTCTGCTCGCTGGCGTCGGCTGTTTCGGCGCATGTTTTCAGGAGCCGCTGGTCGGCGTCCGTCTGCCCGGCGCTCCGCTCGTAATCCTCAAGCGCGTACAGGCCAACGACGCCACGCGCATCCTCGAGGGCATTTCGACCGCCGTCATGCCTCCCGACCTCATCGACTGCAAGATCGAAGAGTGGGACCACGTTACCGGAACGGTACGCTACGGCCAGGGTTTCCCTGAGATCGCCGCCTGGAATGCGTTGCCCTTTTTCAAAGGGCAGAAAAAGATCGTCCTGCGCAATTGCGGACTCATCAACCCCTCCGATGTTGAAGAATACATCGGCGTCGGCGGCTACCAGGCCCTCTATAAGGTCCTCATTGACGCGCGCCCTGAATCGGTGATCGAGCAGCTCAAGGCCTCACGCCTTCGCGGCCGCGGCGGCGCCGGCTTCCTCACCGGCAACAAGTGGGACTTTCTTGCCAAGGCCAAGACCGAGCCAAAATACATCGTCTGCAATGCCGATGAGGGTGACCCCGGCGCCTACATGAACCGCAACGAAATTGAAGGCGATCCGCACGCCTTGCTCGAGGGCATGATCATCGGCGCTTATGTGACGGGCGCCTCAGAGGGCATCATTTACGTCCGCGCCGAGTACCCGCTGGCCGTACGTCGCCTCAACCGTGCCATCGAGCAGGCTCGCGAGTACGGCTTGTTGGGCGCGAACATCCTCGATCGCGGTTTCAACTTCAATATCGAACTGGTGCAGGGCGCGGGCGCCTTCGTCTGCGGTGAAGAGACCGCCCTCATCGCCTCTCTCGAAGGTTTTGCCGGCCGTCCTCGTTCGCGGCCACCATACCCAGCGCAGAAGGGCCTGTGGGGCAAGCCCACCGACATCAACAACGTGGAGACCTGGTACAACATCGCCCCCATCGTCACTCGCGGGGCAGGCTGGTTTGCTGAGACGGGCAGCGTGAAGAGCCCCGGCACCAAGGTCTTCTCGCTGGTCGGCAAGGTCACCAACACCGGGCTCGTCGAAATGCCTCTCGGCACGCCGCTCAAAAGCTTCATTTACGACATCGGCGAGGGCGCGCCCAACGGCCGCCATGTGAAAGCCGTGCAAACCGGCGGGCCTTCCGGCGGCTGCATCCCGGTCGAGATGCTCGATACGCCAGTCGATTACGAGAACCTGGCGCAGCTTGGCTCCATCATGGGCTCGGGCGGCATGGTGGTGATGGATGAAGACAACTGCATGGTCGATGTGGCCCGCTACTTCGTGGAGTTCACCCACTCCGAATCGTGCGGCAAATGCGTCCCCTGTCGGGTGGGTCTCAACAAGGCCCTGCGCATCCTCAACACCATCACCCAGGGCCGCGGCGCGCCGGAGCACCTGGCGCTCCTTGACGAGCTCGGCCGCATGATCCGCGAGTGCTCGCTCTGCGCGCTCGGCCAGTCCGCGCCCAACCCCGTCCTCACCACCCTCCGCCACTTCCGCGAAGAGTACGAGGATCACATCGTTGCTCATCGCTGCCGTGCCGGAGTCTGCCAGGAGTTGGCCATCTCCCCCTGCGAGAACAGTTGCCCGCTGCGCATGAACATTCCACGATTTCTCGAACTGCTCGACGAGGGCCGCCTCGAGGACGCATTCGAGTCTGTCATCCTCGACAACCCGCTGCCCGCATCTACCGGCCGTGTCTGCCAGCATCCCTGCGACAATCGCTGCCGCCGCCAAGGATTCGACGAAGTCGTCAACATGCGCGAAGTCCATCGTTTCATCGCCGACTCCATCTATCAATCCGACCGCTTCGAGCCCATGGTCGAGCGCATCCTCGCACGCCGCCTTCCCTCAACCGGCCGCAAAGTGGCCGTCGCAGGAGCCGGCCCCACCGGCCTCACCGCCGCGTTTTATCTCGCCATGCTCGGCCACGATGTAACTATTTACGAGGAGCGCAGCGAGGCCGGCGGCATGTTGCGTTTCGCCATCCCCGAATACCGTCTCCCAAAAGCAGTGTTGCACCGCGAACTCGACCTCATCGAGCG
>JASHVU010000776.1 GCA_030044455.1 Acidobacteriaceae bacterium
CGCGGCAAACGGCATCCTGCCCAACAAGGATATGGATTCGGAGTGCCAGAACCCCGCGGGCGCGCTTTGTGCCACGGTGGAACTCGATCCCGGCGCCGGCGCGATGGTGCCTTTTGCTTTGGGATGGTACTTCCCGCAGTTGGAGTTCGACTCGGGTACACGGTGGTGGAGACGGTTTACCGAGTGGTTCCCCGCCGCTCCGGAACAGGCTTTTCATATCTGCGAAGAGGCCTTGCAGAATCGCGACACGTTGCTCGCCGCGATCGATGAATGGCAGGCGCCCATCATTCAGAATCGAGCACACCCGGAGTGGGTGAAGCAAGCCGTGCTCAACGAACTTTATTACTGCAACTTTGGCGGTTCGTTTTGGGAGAATGGTTGCATCTCTAAACCGAAACAATTTGGCAACCGGCCAGGACAACATATTTCCTTCGTGATGGAATGCCAGGAGTATGCGTTTGCCGAGACCTTCGACGTTCGCCACCACGCGGGGCGCAGTAATCGCGATCTCTGGCCCCAGCAGGAGCGTTCCACGCTGCTATTGTTCCGCGATTTTGTAATGGATACCCCCGACGGTAGTTGCCCGCACGATGCAGGTGCGATCTACGGCGATCCACTGTTTGCCTATGATGGATACGGCCGCGATTATAACCAGAGCCCGAAAGGCATCAAGGGTCGCATCACCACGCCATGGTCTGAACTCTCTCCCAAGTTCATTCAACAGTGCTATGCCTACTGGTGGAAGACGAAGGACGATGCGTTTCTGGAAGATGTATGGCCGGCCATGATCCGGAGTTATCGCTATCAAATCACCACGGATATCGATGGCGACGGATTGAGCGAAATGAAAAGCTCAGAGTATCTTGAGAACAAGCTTTTCAATGCGGTGCTTTGGCTGGGCGCGCTGGAGATGATGCAAACGGTTGCCCGGTTGCGAAAAGAAAGTGCGCTCGAACAGGAGATCAGTGAGTTGCTCGACAAGGCGCGCGCCAGCACGGAAAATCAATTCTGGAATGCGCAGTACGGCTACTACCAATACAACCAGCACAACGATGACATCATGGGCGATGCGATGCTGGGCCAGCGCTATATCGATGTTACCGGGCTGCCGCCGGTGCTCACCCCAGAACGCATGGCCTCTCACTACCACCAGCTATTCCGGCGCGGTGCTTTGGCGCTCAAAGACACGTGCGGCAACGGGGTCGGCAATGTGGGCATCGCAAATGCGGTCCACCCGGACTCGCTTCCAGGCGTTGGCGACAGCGAGTATTCGCATCAGTTCGAAGTGTGGACCGGCGTTGCCTACTGCGCGGCCGCCAATATGTACCACTTCGGGCAAGAGAGGAACGACGGCGCCTTGCAGGCCGAGGCATTGCTGGCGGCTTGGGGTGTGTACTATCAAACGTGGAAGAACGAAGAGACAGCATACTGGTTCAGCACTCCGGAGGCGTGGCGGATCGACGATGCGAAGAACTACAGGGCGCTCATGTACCAGCGCGCTCGCGGCATCTGGGAGTTGGCAATGGAGATCTACGATCCGTATAAGGGGTTTTCATTTAGCAGCCCAAATTCTTCCAGCGTTCAAGATTCAATTGTCCATTGCAAAGTGCAGTCGATTTTACTAGCCTGAGGCGCGCATGACTTTCCTCCGCACGTTCGCACTTTTCTTCGGTGTGAGTCTGACGGCAGCGCTGCCCGCTGCTGCTTCTCATATGGTTACCGGTAACGGCTTCGGTTTCGCCGTAGTGTTGCCAGAGACAGGTACGGTGAGCAAGTTCTATGCGCATCCATACTGCTATACCCGTCACGATCCTCAGAACCCGCTCGACGAGGGTATTGAGACGGCCAATTTCATCAAGGAGCTCGGCTGGAGCGGCGTAAGCGGGCAAGGAATATCTACCGACTATGAAGAAGATTCGCAGGTGATTCATATTCATAGCGGCGGGGGTGACGGCGTTGTCTACATGCCTTTTGGTCTTGAGCACGCCGCTCTCGTCATTGATTGGGAATCCGGTTCAGAAAATACGCGGGGCAGCTTGCATGTGGAGTGGAACAAGCCGGTCAAGTCACAAAAGGCTGTGAAGCTACTTGGCAGCGAGTTCCTGCAGCTGAAATTCGAAGGCGTTCCGGAGTCTCTCCTGCTCATTCCCCTGGACCACAAGCAGGCAATGCCAGAACAGCCAGGGCAGGATCTGGCAGGTGCGCGAGCATGGGTGCTCGTCTCCCTGGAAGACAATGACGAATTGGAAGCAACGGTTGGTGACGTCAACCGTTGGCGCGCAGAATTGTCGCCGCACGATCTCGAGAAACGGGAGATTCGAGAGCTTGAACAATGGAGAGTCAAGCCCACAGTTCACTTCAGGGATGAAGATGAACGGCATCTATGGCGGCAAAGCGAGGTCCTGCTGCGCATGGCGCAAAGCCGCGAACCGAATCGTCCCGGACGATATAGCAACGGTCTCATCGTTGCTGCATTGCCCGATGGCTTGTGGTTTACGCCGTGGGTGCGAGACATGG
>JASHVU010000777.1 GCA_030044455.1 Acidobacteriaceae bacterium
CGCAAGCTCTTCCTGCTCGAAATGTCTCAAGACGTTTTGGCTTTGCAGAAGCTACCGCTGCTTCCTCCTCGGGATACAGGGGGGTGTTTTTAAAGCTCGTCAACTCCCCGATTGACAAAGCGAACTGGTCCCCCATTTGAGACTTCGCAATATCCTCCATGAGATCTTTGATTCGCGGGGTTGTCATGCTCTGTCCATGCATCACATCTCTTGCGCGGTCACTGTTCGCCAACTATCAGACTGACTTCACCAAACTGAATCGTATCCTCGATGCAAGAGCCCGCAGATTTTGCAAAGGAGAAGAGCCGAGGCTTAATCAAGATTGCTCGGGCTCGATTCTGAGCAACTTCATGAACTGGTCGAAGTCGGGACGTATCTTCAGCAGCTCCGATTCGATCGTTGTCAGCGTGGCAATACCGATCCACTTGCCGCTGCGCACGTAGTGCTGAACCTGGAATACGCTGACCTGGTTCATAGGCTGGTGCTTGAGCATGAGCAGGGCGGCTTCGGCAGCGCCCGGGAATTCGATGGAAGCTGGACCGGCAATGACCGGATCGAGGAATGTCCTTTTCATGATCGTGATCTGAGCCTTGATGTAGAGAGCGAGCTGGTTGCCGGCAAGAAGCTCATCTTCACGCAGGTAGACGTTGCTGGGCACAACACCCTCGGCTTGCTTTTGAATCCCGAATTCTGGAACCCATGTCCAGCCGAAGGGGATGGCAGGAATAATCCATCGGCCGATGCGGGCGGCATTGGTATAGCCGGCGACTTGTCCCGGATTGGTGCTCATACATGAGACGGTCTGGAACGATTCCTTTCCCAAAGTCGGGCCGCGCAGATTGGGGGAAGCCGAAACTTCGCGATGCAAACATCTCCTCAGCGGATTCCGGCGGCCAGGCAAACCGGGTAGGCTGCCAAAACCACAGAGGTCTCAAGCTGATCGAGAACCTTGGCATGTTCCGGGCCAGCAAAGTCGAGCGAAAACCCATCGAGCTGTTTGGCCAGGCCAAGTTTGTCTTTTGCCACTTGTGCGATGGTGCTGGATTCGCCGATCAGGAAACGCGCGAGCGCATTCTGAACCTCGGTTAGCTCTTGCTCGAGCCGCGGCAGAGCTTCTGTCTGCCACATCAGAAAAGCCGGAGTAGCGGAATAAGCCGGATTGAGGATACCGGCTTCGACGGCCGCTCGCACCTCCGTCACAAGCGCTTCGAATGCTTTTGCAAAGCGCTGCGCGTAATACTCAGGAACTGCGGAGCTGGTCTGGGCTGTCATACGCCTTTCGGAAGAGCCTGCTGTGCTTGCTGGGCGGCTTGCTGAGCTTGTTGACTGGACTGCTGCGCTTGCTGCTCGGCTTGCTGCGCCTGTTGCTTGATCTGATTGGATGCTTGCTGAGCTTGAGCGGCGGCCTGCTGGGCGGCGGCCTTGGTCGGTCCGGTGGCCTGCTGCGCCTGCTGCTCGGCTTGCTTGACCGCCTGCTGGCTTTGTTGAATAGCCTGTTGTGCCTGCTGCTGGGCCTGCTGGGCGGCCTGTTGCGCCTTTTGCGCTGCCTGCTCGGCCGCTTGCGCCGCCTGTTGCGCTGCCTGCGTGGCTCCTTGCTCGGCCAGTTGGGCTGCCTGTTGAGCCTGATTCTCTGCTTGTTGCGCGGCCTGCTTTGCAGCATTCGACAACGCAGTGGCCGCCTGAGCCGCTTGTTGGGCAGCGAGTTGGGTCATCTGCGCCGGTGTGGTCCAGGGCGCAGGCATCAATTGGCTCGGGACAAGAGACGCCGGCGGAGTCCACAGCTGCGTGCCGCCGCCCGGCTGCCCGCTTATGGGGGACGCGGCGCCCATCCATGCCTTCAGACCACCCGCAGGAACCTTGGCAGCGGTCATCAACAACCCGGAGTTCCAGCCGCCAACCGCATTGTCCGCACGCCACTGCGATTCCGAAGTTGGCGGGTTCGGCGTCCAATAGGAACCCATCGCTCCGCCTGGATTGCTCAAAACCCTGTAAAGAGTGGTGTCGGGCGGGAGGTCCACCGGCTGGGCGGTAGAGAAATTGGGCGTTTGCTTGGCGGGCAAGTCGGGGAATCCGGGAGATGTAAGGGTGATCGGAGGGAGCGCCGAGCCCGGCGGCGAAGAGGTCTTGATGGTGCCGTTCTGTTGTAACTCGGCAGTTGCCTGAGGCGAAGTTGAGGATGCGGGCGGCTGCGCTGGCACTGAAGCACCCATGGCTTGAATGCCGGCGACCGCTCCACCGGCCCCTCCGCCACCGGCCATGCCGACGATCACTGTTTCGCAGCCCATAGCCGCCATATCCGGAGGTCCCACGCATACCAACTGATCTGTGACGCGCGACTGCGGCATCTCGCCGACAATAACAGTGGTGGAACCGAGAACGAACGGCCCGCCGACATGAGGGACGATGCCCGTGACCATCGGACAAACGTGCATATCGGTGATGCGTGAGGCGGGCATAAACCCGATCAACACCATGGGAAAACCCAGGATGACGACTCCTCCGTGCTCGGTCATGCTGGTGATGGTGCAAGCTGGCATTCCCATCGATTGCTAGATCCCCCGCTGCGCCTGACTGACAGCCTGATTCGCCGATTGTTGAGCAGCTTGTGAGGCCTGCTGGGCCTGTTGGATGGATTGTTGCCCGGCTTGCGTCACCTGCTGCTGCGCCTGTTGCGCCTGCTTTTGCGCTTGTTGAGCGGTTTGCTGCGCCTGTTGTGCCGCCTGCTGCGCCTGCTGCGAAGCTTGCTGGACCTGTTGTTGCGCTTGCTGGGCGGCCTGCTGTCCTTGCTGCATGGCCTGTTGCCCGGCTTGTTGTGCGGATTTTTCCGCCTGCTGGGCCTGCTGTTCGGCCTGTTGCACGCTCTGCTGCATCTGCTGCTTGATTTGATTGGCCTGCTGCTGTGCCTGCTGCACCCCCTGCGCCGCGGCCTGAGCGGTTTGCTGGAGCTGCTTCTGGGCCTGGTTCAGCGCCTGCTGCGCAGCGGCCTGTCCCTGCGCCGAGGCCTGGCTTACAGCCTGTTCCGCCTTGTTCACTGACTGCTCTGCCTGCTGGAAGGCTTGCTGTCCCTCCTGAGTCACTTGATTCACACCCTGCTGGGCCTGCTGATCGGCTTGCTGGGCAGCTTGCTGCGTCTGTTGAACAGCTTGCTGGGCTTGTTGCGCAGCCTGTTGCGCCTGCTGCGCGCCGGGGGGTGATGAAGCCCCACCCGCGGCTCCGGCTGCCGATGATGGCGATCCTGTGCCGGAAGAGCTGGAAGTGGTGGGTTTGGAATAGGGGTCGTCGCCCGGAAACGTCGGCGCCGTAGGCGCGGTGGGGGTGGATGGCGACGATGGAATCTGCGGCTGAGCGGGATTGGCCGGGGTGGGACCGCCGCCGCTGTTGATCATCACCATGGTGCCCATAATGGCGATGCCGGCGTCAGTGATTGAAATAAAGCCGCCCGGTCCCACGATGCTTACACCGGTCGCTCCTCCCGTGATATTGACGCTCATCCCGCCCATCAGGTTAATGGTCTGCCCGGCAGTGAGATTGCAGTTCTGACCGGTTTGCACATCCTGATTCTGGCCGGCTTGCAGAGAGTAATTCTGCCCCGCCTGCTGGACCAGGTTCTGACCCACTTTCATGCCGTAGCTCTGGCCGACGCTCTCTTTGATGTTGCCGGTGACCTGGTGGCTGCGGTCGCCGCCGACTTGCACGATCTGATTGCCCTTGACGTTGAGGTCGGCTTCGCCGTCTACTTCCTGGAGCTGTTTGCCCTTCACCAGTAAATGCGAATCGCCATCCACTTCTTCGAATTGGTTCGACGTGATCTTGGTGTGCTGCTCATTGCCGACCAGGGTGTGCCAGTCGTGTTCCACATGCAGGTCGTAATCGCGCTCCGCATTCATATAGATCTGCTCGCTGCCCTTGAGATCCTCGAAACGAAGCTCATTGGCATTGGCCGCGGCGCCGTTCTTCGAGCTGCGCGTCAAAATCCCCGACAACGTGTATTGGCCGGCGGGATCGTACTTGGGCATATTGACGCCGTTGTACACCGAGCCCACCACGATCGGCTGATCCGGATCGCCCTCCATGAAATCAATCAGAACTTCATCGCCGAAACGCGGCCAATAATACGTCCCCCAGCCTTTGCCGGCCCATGACTGCGCCACCCTGAGCAGGGTGTTGTCGACGGTGTTGGGCTTGCGATCGCGGTCCCACCAGAATTGCACGCACACCCTGCCGTACTTGTCCATGTATGACTCTTCGCCCTGGGGCACGACTACTTTGCCGGTATGCATGCCATGCACCACGGGCTTCGTGGTCTTGATGGGAGGACGATAGACAATCGACGAAGGAATGGCCGTAAAGGCGTTTTCGTAGGGTTTCGGAGGTGTCTGCGTGCGCGCCCGGTACGAAGGCAACTGCTGCACCGTATGCTCGATGTGAAGCAGCAGGTATTTAACGTTCAGGCTCGCCTGCGGATGCTTCTGCAGCGTGAATGTGTAGCCGGTCTGCATGCTAGCTGCATTCGACTCACCCTCGACGATCAGGGTTCCGGCGTCGCTGCTGTCGCGGCGGATGTTATTGAGGAAGGTGGTCAGATCGCCAATCTTCGAATCCGAACCAATCTTCTTAAGGTAAGCGGCCGCGCTGTCGGCGTAGTCGTACATTTCCCAGGAGTTCGATCCCAGCGGGCCTTTGGTGGGCGCGTTCGCTAATGGACTGGGAAGCGCCTTGTTCTGGATATAACTGTAGTCCCAGGCCGTATGTTTGCCGGGCACAAGTGTGGATCGCGACCGGAATTCACGGATCACGAAATCGTAAAATCCCGATCTCGCCGTGGTTTCGGGCACATACCGGAACGTATTCTGAATGTCGCAGCTGCTCAGCGAACTCGAAGTGTCCGCTATGGTGAAGGTGTGGTCGTCTTTGGTGTGCTTAAAGTAGTACAGGATTCCATGCTGCTCCATGAGCCGCGAAATGAAATCGAAATCCGATTCGCGATACTGGGTGCAGTACTCCATCGGGGTGTAAGTCGCCGAGGTCTGATTTGTGGGGCTTATCCCATAGGGGCTGAGAACGGCTTTCACCACATCGACCACCGTCTGGTTCTGAAAAACGCGCGTGTTGAGGCTCTGGGTGAGTAGCCACACGTTGGGAACAATCGTGGCTCGATACATGAGGAACTCTTCGTCGCCGCCGCTCATTTCAAAGCTGGCCACAATTCCGTTGATGTATCGCTGCGTGCCGCTATCGGAGGCCTGAATGCCGACGCAGACCTTCTGGCCGACGATCTTCTTCGGGTCGACGGTGGTATCGATTTTGGCCAGGAGTTCAAGTTCGTAGCGAAACAGCTCCGACACTCCCTCCGAGCCGGTCAGGCGTTCGGGGAGCAAGACGTTTGCGCCCAACGGGCTGGTGAAGGTGAGAAGCCGATTTGTGAGTGCAAAGTCAACCATGGCAATTCGCAGTTTCTTTCTTTCGCGGCATCTTTACCGCGGATTCATGGCGCCAAAGGGACTGCGCTGGAGTCAGTGGCAGATACCGCTTCCGCGGGAGCGCCACCCTCATTCGACAACCAGGTGTAAGTAAAGCGGCCGTCCGTTCCCACTCCGATCTGAACGCGGTCGGAGGGAGTTTCCTCAGCCATGCGCGTAAGGACCTCGCGCGAAATCTCAGGAAGCATGGTGTTGGAGAGAATGTTGTCCACGTTGCGTGCACCGCTCTCGACTTCAGTACACCTTTTGGCCACCTCTTCAATCGCGGAGTCGTCGACAACCAACGTGATCCTGTGATTTTCCTGCAGCCGGCGCTGAATTTTACCGATCTTCAGATGGATGATTTTCTTCAGCGCCTCGTCGCGTATCGGGAAGTAAGGGATGATCACCATGCGGCCGAGGAACGCAGGCTTGAAGATTTTATTCAGCTCCGGCTTGATGGCCAGGGCCAGACCCTCGGCGTCGGGCATGGTTTCCTTGTCAGCAGTAAGCTTCGACAGAGTATCGGTCGCCGCGTTTGTGGTGAGAATGATGATGGTGTTCTTGAAGTCGATCGAGCGGCCTTCTCCGTCTTCGAGATTTCCCTTGTCGAAGACCTGGTAGAACAACTCGAGTACGTCGGGATGGGCTTTCTCCACCTCATCGAGCAGAACCACAGAGTAGGGCCTGCGACGCACTGCTTCGGTGAGCACGCCACCCTCGCCATAGCCGACATATCCCGGTGGGGAGCCCTTCAGCGTTGAAACGGTATGAGCCTCCTGAAACTCCGACATGTTAATGGTGATCAGATTGCGTTCGCCTCCGTAGAGCAGGTCGGCGAGGGCGAGCGCAGACTCGGTCTTTCCCACACCGCTGGGGCCAACCAGCATGAAGACGCCGACCGGCTTGCCGGGATCGTCAAGACGGGCACGCGACGTGATGATTCGCTGGGCGATGACGGCCAGGGCGTGATCCTGGCCGATGACACGTTTCTTGAGATGACCGTCGAGATCGAGGACGGTGGCGATCTCGTCCTTCACCATCTTGCCAAGCGGGATACCGGTCCAGGCGGAGATGACTTCGCCCACTATGCGTTCATCCACGCAGACGTGAATCAGCGGATTCTCGCCCTGGATTGAGGCGAGCTGGTCCTCAAGCGCGCGCAGGCTCTGCAGGGATGGCTTCTCTGTCAGTGCGCCATCGCCTTCGGCCTTCACGGTCTCCGCGCCAGACTCCAGCGCTTCGCGCATCGCGCGAATCTTGCGCACCAGCTCAATCTCCTGCTCCCATTGTGTTTTCAATTTGGCGAGTCGGGATTCCTCAGCCGCGAGCTGTTCTTCAATGGTCGCGAGCTTTTCGGCATGTTCCTCGCCGACTGCAGTTTCGCGTTCGAGAATCTGTTTCTGCACCTTCAGATCGTCGATGTGGCGGGTGGCGTCTTCTATCGCCGGGGGAATCGTGTTCTGGCCGAGGGAGAGACGCGCACAGGCGGTGTCGAGAACGCTCACCGCCTTGTCCGGCAACTGGCGACCCGCAAGATAGCGATGACTGAGCCTGACGGTTGAGGTGACGGCCTCATGCAGGATGCGCAGATCGTGGTGTTTCTCCAACGCTGGAACGATTCCGCGCATCATGGCGTCGCACTGGAGTTCGGTGGGTTCTTCGACCTTGACCACCTGAAAGCGCCGGGCCAGCGCGGCATCTTTCTCGAAGTATTTCTTATATTCAGACCAAGTGGTGGCGGCAATGGTGCGCAACTCGCCTCTCGCCAGGGCCGGCTTGAGCAGATTGGCAGCGTCATTCTGGCCGGCCTGCCCGCCCGCGCCGATCATCGTGTGCGCTTCATCGATGAAGAGGATAATGGGATGTGGGGAAGCCTTGACCTCCTCGATGAGCCCCTTGAGGCGATTTTCGAATTCGCCCTTGACGCCGGCCCCGGCCTGTAGAAGCGCCAGATCCAGGCTGTGAAGCTGCACGTTGCGCAGCGGCGGCGGCACATCTCCGCTGGCCAGGCGCAGGGCGAAGCCTTCTACAACCGCAGTTTTGCCCACGCCGGCCTCGCCGGTGAGAATGGGATTGTTCTGGCGGCGGCGCATCAGAATGTCGACAACCTGGCGAATTTCCGCGTCGCGCCCCAGTACCGGATCGATCTTGCCCGCTTTTGCGTTTGCCGTCATGTTGACGGTGTACTGATCGAGATGCGGAGTCTTGCCTCCGGGCGCACGGCCCGGTGCAGCAGCCCCGCCGGGCGCGGCGGTAGCCAGCCCGACCGAGGTCTCGCGCGACTTCTCGGTGATGGCGAAGAAGTCTTTGCGGAGGGCTTCAGGCGGAATGAGCTGGAGCTCTTTGCTCACATCGCGGATCAGGCGCACCAGTTCGTCGCTGGTGAGCAGCGCCAGCAACGCGAAGCCGGTGCGAATCTGGCCCGCATCGTATTCGATGGTGGCCACCGTCCACGCCTCGGTGAGCGTCTTTACCAGCAGCGGGCTGAAGGCAGGGCTGCGAGCGTTGCCTGTCTTCAAGCGGTCGAGGCTGCGCTGCAACTCGGTGGTCAGCCGCGATCGATCGACGCCGTATTGCCTCAGGATGAAGGCGATGTCGTTATCCGAGCTGTCGATGGCCTTGAGCAGAAAGTGCTCGACCTCGATGTCGTAGTGAGTGCGCGAAACACACAAGCCGGCAGCGGCTTCCAGTGCGCTGCGGGTTGCGTCGTTCACCTTGCCGATAAGAGACTTCAGGTTTAGACTCATTCGTCCGCCCTCCCCGAGTGGGATGATTACGTTTACGACAATCGGTAGGTTGCCTCGTCGGGATCGCGATCAAGAGACCGGTTTCGGATCCAGCTCACCAGTCCCAGTCGCGCAGCCCCAACGTGTTCGGTTCCAAGTTTCATGGCCGGGACTTCATCGCGCTCGAGTACGAGACGGACGATGAAATCGAACTCCCGGTTGCAATAGAAGCCAAGCCAGGCGCGCAGCTCAATGTTTGCTGCGGCCCCTGGCAGGAATTCCTGATAACGGGCAAAACTCAAAGGCCCAATGCGAATGGTGACCGTTCCATGCTGGTCGTAGGCCTCGTCCCCCACGATGGTTCCGATACCGAGCCGCTCTGAAAAGGACTGCGTGCCCCGCAGAAACGTCAGGTTTTCCTGAGGCAAACGTCTCCACGTACCGGTGAACTGCTGAATACTCACTGGAACATTGAAGTAGTCCTCAAGAAGACGCTTCAGGCCGTGGGCGGTGGGACGACGTTGAGCCAGCACCGCCGAATAGTAAAGGCAGGCCTCGTCGTCGATCTGCATGCGGTCGGTAAGCGATTGGGTCCCGAGGCCGATCAAGTCCAGCAATCTGGCGGTGATGAGATCGTCACCTGCACCGCTCCGCTCGTATGCGACATAAAAGTGATGCTTCTGCCAGCCGCGATAAAAGAGTGAGACAATGCGATGGTTGAAAAGGTCAAAGAAGTCGCCCGGGCCGTGATCGCGGGCGCGAGCGCGCTCCAGCAGAAATTCGGTATAAACGTGCGGCAGCGCACCCACGGCGGCTGAGAGACCCATGAAATTGACCGAAACCACGGGTTGGCCATCGGCGCCGATTTCGAGGTCCTGGATCTCGCTGGCCGGAAATGATAGCGATGGGAAAGAGCGGAACCGGACTATTTCGGTGGACGGTGAAACGAAAAGTCCGACCGGGTTTCGCTCCGGATACACGCGGCCGAGCAGGCGCACAGCCTGGAAGAAATGGACGCTGTACGGGTCCTGTTCGAGCATCGCACGCAACGGCGCGAATCTCAAATCAGCGGCTTGTATCCCGCTTTCGGTGGCCATTCGCCCAGCGGCTCCTTTCTCTGGCTGGCAAACGCTACCAGTTGACAGAAGCTGTTGATGGATGTGTAGCTGCCCATAAACCGGTCGAGAATACTGGCAAAGAGATAGGCGCTGCCGCCCACGAACTGGCTTTCGTCGAACTCGATCTCTACGCGCGTTCCCCGAGCCGGAAGATTCCCATAGATCGATTGCATAATGGCGAAATGAGGTTTTGAATTGAGGCGCGTGATGCCGCCGATCTGGTTTTCAAGATACGACGAATCAGTGAAGTTGTGCAGACGCAAAATCTCCTGGAGCGAGGTGACGCCTTCTTCCACGATGGAGAGGTAGTTGAGAGAGAGTTGCGAGACCAGCCGCCAAAGCTGGCCCTTTCCGCGCGG
>JASHVU010000778.1 GCA_030044455.1 Acidobacteriaceae bacterium
GATTCCGACGAGCGGAGGCAAGGAAGATCACGTATCGATGGGCATGACCGGCGCGCTCAAGCTGCGGCAGATTGTGGAGAACGTTGATCGTGTAGTGGCAATCGATCTGATGTGTGCTGCGCAGGGTCTGGAGTGCCGATTGCCGCTCAAGCCGGGTATCGAGGTAGGACGCGCCTATGAGGCGGTGCGCAGGGTGGTGGCGCCGCTCGAGGAAGACCGGAGTCTCGCGGCGGAAATCGAATCACTGGCAAATGCGGTCAGGATGAGGAAATTTATGGATTGGTACGATTAACAAAGCAGCCCTTTTTCCCGTTGAGGTCAAGCATTTACTGAAACTCCCCGCGATCGATGACTCGCGTAATCACCATTTGCGCGCCGAAACGGTTGAGATGATTCGTATCGTCCATCAGCGGGATTCGTCTGTTCGCATCTGCGTATTGGACGCAGGGGCCGTCCCCGCAAAGTTCGTCATACAGGGATACAAATTGAAAATGCCACTTATCGACGACCAGGCGGCGTAGGCGCGGTTCGAGAGCACCATCCTTGCCCAACAGATGCTCGCTCGCCAGTCCAGGTTTGTGCCAGGCTACTGAATAGGCAAGTAGCCGGGGTAACGGCGCATCGTATTCCGGAACGCAGCCAACGACAATCACGCGAATCCCATGATCTGTTGCCCATCGCAGCGTTTGGTCAAGATCCTTGAACTTGTTCGGCTGCCAGTCGGACTCCAGAATCAATGCGTCGGGAGGATGTTGAGGGAGATACGTCCCAAAAATGTAATCCATCACCGACTGGCAGAGGCTGTGAGCAGTGTGTCCGCCCACGGTAGAGGGACACGCGCTCACGGTTACCTGCATGACGTTGGCTTCGCGAAAGGAATTCCGAACTGCAAGCCAGATCGCTGCGGCATGGCTGTCACCGAGCAGAATGTAATTCTTCTTCCCCGGCATGCTATGGAGACAGTCGTTGAAGTTGAAGCTCCTTACTCCAGTCATCGGATCGACAAGACACTCTCCATACCGTTGTGATTGCAATTGCACTTTCAACTCGCTCTTGTCGAGAAACGAAGCCACCTGCAACGTATCCGGAGAAAAACGCCCTCTCAGGCCTCCTGAGGCGATGGCGGCGCCCGAAAATGTGAGCAGCAATGTGGCGAATGCCGCTGCCAACGCGAAAAGCCGGCGGCGGGTAAGCACTACTCTCAAACGGCCCTTTCGAAAAGGAAGCTCAACATATTTCCACGAAAGGTAGGCGAGAACGAAGGAGATGGCGAACTGAACTATGTGGTCGAACCGGTCGGCGTGAAACGTGCTGCCGAAGTTCCGCTCGAACCATGAACTGGTATCGAAGATGCCCATCCGGTAAATCATGATCACAGGCCAGTGCCAGAGGTACAGAGAGTAAGAAATAAGTCCGATGAAGACCAAAGGACGCCAGCTTAAGACGGAATAGACAATGGATCGGCCCGAGACTCCAGCGCCGATAATCATCGCCGAGCCTGCACATGGCAGCAGAGCGCTAAGGCCTGGAAAAGGAGTAAGAAGAGTGAAGGTAAAAACCGAATAGAGAATCAACGCCATCCCGGCAAGCGCCACCAGGTTGCGGCTCCATGCTGAACGCAGGGTTGGGAAGACTCCCAGGGCAACCAGGGTTCCAAGCATCAACTCCCAAGCGCGCGTATAAGGCATGTAGAAGGCCGTGTTAGGATTCTGCGCGACCACAATGGCGCTCAAGATAAGTGAGACTAGGGTGAGAACGATTACCGAGCTAAGCAGACGGCGCGGTAAAATGCGCCGGACGATCACGAGAAAAATCGGGAAGAGAATATAGAACTGTTCTTCGACTGCTAATGACCAGGTGTGCAGAAGCGGATTTGAATTGCGCGCATCGAAATATCCTGACAGCACACAAAGGTAGAAATTCGATCCCGATATGGTCGCTGTCATCATCGTTTTCGCGTATTCGACCATCTCGCCGGGCAGCAGAAAAACGCAGGCGAACAGGGTATAAACGATGAACATCGCGAATAATGCAGGGAAGATTCGGCGGATTCGACGCTCATAGAATGCTGCAATCGAGAACCGTGAGGCGGCAATTTCAGAAAAAATAATTGAGCTGATCAGGTAGCCGGAGATGACGAAGAAAACATCGACCCCAACAAAGCCGCCGGTCGTGTGCATCGTTCCAAGATGGAACAGCATCACAGTGAGGACCGCCACGGCTCTAAGGCCGTCGATATCGGGCCGATAGGCCAGCGCAGGGTTCACCGGGGGAGCATCGACAAGATTAGGCATTGTTTAATTATGGAAAAAGAGTTGGATTCATCATTTCTGCGGAAGTTGTAAGCTCTGCCGAGCAGGCGTGCAATGCTTTGGGGACATCGACCGTACTCAGCATAGCAGAGGATACTTGAGAATGACCGAGACATACACGTTCGTTGACGAACGGTTGTCCAGCGCTTCGCACAGCAGTACTGCTGCGCCGACTTTGGCGAGCCCGTCGCGCATCGTGCATGCCGTTAGAAGCTGACAGCTGGAAGCGCGCACCGAGAAGCTGAGTGGCTGCTTTACTCCGCCTTGAAGTCTCCATCTAGATTCAGCACCAGCGCTTCGCCCAGGATGACGATGGAGTGAATCCTAAGGCTGCTGGGGTCATCTTTTGCCCCGCGATAGCCGCGGAGTTGGCCAGCGCATTGCGCAGCAGGTCGGCGGCGTTCACCTTCATGCACGAGGGCACCTGGCGGCGGAGAAAGGGCTCGAGCGCGAAATCTATCTTACGGTGGCCGGTGGCTTTTTCAAGTTCGGCATCGCGAAAGCCCACTGACGCGCCCTCGGCATCGGGCAGCACAGAGACTTCAGTAGGCACCGAGATTGGTAGGCCTAAACAGGCTCCACCTACCGACTGACCCACTTTGGCATGAGACTTCATCTTCACCACAATCCGGTCGTCTTCAAAACTCAAATAGGGATCCTCGGCCGAAATGGAGCAGCCGGCTCCGGCTTTGCCGTTCCGGTAGAAGCGCCCATTCGGCGTATTGAAGAGGTGCTTTCTGAGCGTTTTTTCAAGGGCCTGACGGGTAATGGTCAGTTCGACGGCGCGGGATGGCATGAGGTCATGCAAAGAAAGTTTAGCCGCGACGCGCTCCATTGTTATCATATGAGTAACCCTCCAAACCGATAGTTAAACGATTTCAGAAAAATCTCTTGAGCCGGAGGGTCAGTCCCAGGAAATGCAACTGAGGAAAACGTGTAACTGATTGTACGGGAGCATGTTACAGAACGCATCAAATCCAGATCGGTTTCTAGATATTATGTTCGAAGCTCGATTTTACTATTGATTTTTGAAGAAAAAATCCCTAAAATAGAAGCCGATGTAACCTCTGGACATACCGCACTCCCCAAGCCTCTGGTCCGAGGGCGATCAACAAAATACCCTTCATACAAGGACAAACAATCGATGGCAAAGCGTCGTGGAAATCCGAACTGGGGCAAGCCGGAGCCCATTGGCCCCGTTGTGCCCACGGTCACCTCTTTCGAGCAGATTGTAAAGGAGTTCAAGCTGCCGCCGGATCAGTACATCCGGTCGACCCGCCTGCGCGAGTGGGCTCGCCGTAACAAGAACTCCAAGTACATCCCCGAGGCCCTTCTTGAGGCCTGGGGTTTCGAAATCGAATCGACGTTGTAGGGGTTTCGCCAGCTTGGACATAGACGCCGCCTTCGGGCGGCGTTTTTGCTGTATCGGGGAGGGTGACGAGAACAAGGATGCGTCAGACTCACCTCCCTCCGCTCGTTGATTGAACGCCATGAACACCAGGAAGATCGTAATCCGATCCGTGCAGATTATTGTTGGCCTGCCCGTTGTGCTGGGGATTGGTCTCTACGTGTTCTTCTACGCTGTTTTCTACTTTCCGAATTGGACTACCGCGACCAACGGCACCATCGTCTCCTCAGGCCAGTCGCGGCATTACCTGCTCTACGTCCCCAAGAGCTACGACTCCGCCGAGCCGACGCCGCTGGTCATCTGTCTTCATACGTCCATGTCGTGGGCCAGCTCCGAAATGGCCATCAGCCATTGGAACAAGTTAGCCGACGAGAGCGGATTCATCGTTGTGTATCCCGAGGGAAGCGGTCGCGGCCCCAAGTCATGGAAGATGGAGAAAAGCGAAACGCCATTGCAGATGCCCGACGTCATTTTCATCTCGCAATTGATCGACAAGGTCGAAGCTGCCTACAACATCGACAGGACGCGCATTTACGCCAACGGAATGTCGAACGGCGGAGGCATGGCGTTCGTTCTCTCCTGCACGCTGTCCGATCGGGTCGCGGCGGTGGGATTGGTTTCAGCGGGGCTCGATCCGGGATGGAGTTGGTGCACCGATCATCGGCCGGTGCCAGTAATTGCGTTTCATGGAACCGCCGACCCTATTTGCCCGTACAACGGAGGCCCGTCCAAGCTGGCCGGCGGATCGTTTCCGAACATTCCGGAGTTTATGGCGAACTGGTCGCAGCGCAACCAGTGCGGCGCCGATCCGGTGGAAACCGCAGTTTCTGCAGATGTCACGCGCCGGCAATATACGGGATGCGCAAACGGGGCAGACGTGGTGTTCTACACCATCAAGGGCGAAGGTCATCAGTGGCCCGGAGGCCACCGGATCCTGGCGGAATGGATGGTCGGGCCCTATAACCACAGTATCGACGCCACCAGGCAGATGTGGGCATTCTTTCGCGAGCATACTCTGATGGCGAAATGAGGCTGGCGGCTTCGAGTCGAGGGGGGCGAACCGCTGCGGACCGACTCACTGGTCTTTGGGCGCCGACGCATTCTGATTCGGTGAGACGGGTGAAACGGCCCCTCACGCGCTTCGCGCTTTCCACCCCAGCCAATTCAAGATCCACTGCCAGGTTCCATCCTGCGTGTGATTATCCGGTGGTAACGGAAGGGAGGCTGAGGGAAAGTCCACGCGCTTGCCGCGATATGCCTGAGCAAGTTGCTGAAACACGCGGCCTTGCTCTTTGACGCGACCATCATTCGTCAGCAAGCCGAGCGAGTATTCGAGCGGATTGAATTGGAATTTGTGGTCCACGTCGTGGCTGTCCCAGTAGCTAAACCAGCTCACGCCCTGCTCGATTGCCGCCAGCGCCGCTTTTTCGAGCCACTCAGCCTGGCCCTTTTCAGGCAACTCCATGATGCAGGTATTGAACTCGCCTGCCCATACCGGTTTGTGCTGGCTGCCCGCGAAACTGCGGATCAGCGCTGCCATGGCGGCGAGCAACTTGACACTGGGGGCATCCATGGCGCCGCCGTATTTCATAGCGCCGGTCCAGTATGGATAGCAGTGCATCACAGGAAAAGGCGCAGCCGCCAGCGCCTGCGCCGAAAACGTGTCCGGCTCAAACCACGGCTGGTGATCGACTCCATTGACGTGCAGACCGCTGGGCAAATCCTGGTTCATCCTCTCGAACATCTTGGCCATCCACGCATCGCCCTGCGGAGTTGAGGCCTGCCAGCAGGTGTTCAGCTCGTTGCCAAAGTCGAAACCGATGATGTTGCCATGCCGCTTCATCACGCGGGCCAGTGCGCGAACAAAAAGCTCCTGCGCAGAGCGCATGGTCTCATCCGTATAGAAGCCGTCGCTCAGGCGATTGAACGAGGGCAGGAAAAACCAACCGCTCAACTGGCCCGTGAAAACCGTCACCAGCGCATCGAGATGGTGTTCGCCCATCAAGGCAAGCAATTGATCGAGCCTCTCGAGATGCGCGGTGCTGACCCATGTGGGATTGGGTTGAAAAAAAGGCCAGATGAGCATGAGGCGCAGGTGGTCGGCGCCAAGCGCGGCGATGGCGTCGAGGTCGCGGCGAATCGGGCCGGCGTCCCAGTCGTTCCAGCAGAACCACCAGTTGTGCGAAGGCGTGTAGTTAACGCCGAAGCGATGGCGTGTGAGGTCGAGCCCGATGCTGGAGGCTGAGTTGGTTTGGGCAAGAGCTGTTGCTGCGGGTGCGCTGGATTCGACAACGGCGGCAGTCACTGCAGCGGAGCTGAGAGCAAGGAATTTACGTCGATTCATGACGTGGTCCCGTGGCCACACATGAGATTACTCCGGGACTCAAGATAAGTACAAAATACCCGGAGTGGACCGGCCAATTGCGGAGATCCGATTCCCGCTGCCGTATTCGGGTCTCGATAAGCGCTCCAACGCCGGGAGATTCGGAGTGGGTGCACATGTTTTCTTCAATCTGGAGATTCAAAGAACCCAAGGCAATTGCATTTGGAATATGAGCGACAGAACCGGTATTGAAAGGGCACGGCTTCAGCCGAGCCGAGGGCAGAGGAGTGGACAGAGAGGCCTTTGGGCCCTGAGGGGAGTGGTTTCTGCTTCAAATCATTCCTCAGGGGCTAAAGCCCACCGCGGTACCGGCCCATTTTGCGGCACGGCTGAAGCCGTGGCCTTTCAACCTAATGGAACGATTCCAAATTCGATTGCCCTGTCAAAGAACCAGTTATACCTTCCTCAACAACTCTGATTTTGGTACTCTAAGCTCACCCAAATCATTTAGGGATTGGCTCGAATTTTCCCCGGAGTTCCCTGGTTGAAGCACCCATGGTTTAGAGGGCACTATGCGCTTATTTCAATAAGCGCAGGGGTCATTTGTGCCCACGCCGTGCTCAACACCATTTTTCAGAGTCACGGTTTCGCTATCTCCTATCTGCTTTGGTCCTTCTGGTCTCTGCTGGCCGCCCTGGCCTGCCTCGGGCGAGCTCTTCACTGTCCCCATTCCATCCGCACCCATTGGCGGCTTGCTGCCGCTTCACTCTTCTTCATCTTCATCGCCGCTGCCATTGAAGCGCCCGCCGAGATCTTCTTTAAGGCCGTGCCGACCGTTGCCTCCATCGGCGACTTCTTCTTCTTTGCTTCGTTCGTTCCCATCCTCCTTGCCATTACGCTTCCTGACGAAGGCACTTTTGGCCGCTCCACCTTCCTGCTCGACAGTTTCCAGGCCGCAGCCTGCACCTGTCTCGCCTACACAGTCCTGTTCGGGGCGTTCCCTTTCACCAGCGAGCCCGCGAAGGCCATGCCTTATGCACCGCTTGAGTTCGTCTACGACGCCGAGTACCTGTTCGTAGTCCTTCTGGCCGCGCTGCGCTTGCTTCTGGGCACGCGCAATCAATCGGACCGCTATTTCTTCCGCGGTCTCCTGCTTTATACCGCGCTGTACGCCGTCTGTTCCGGCTTCTATAACCATTACGTCGGCAAGTACAGCCTCACCAATGGCATGGACGCGCTCAACGATATACCTTCCGCGGCGCTTGCCCTCGCTACCATTTTCGCGCCCGCCGCTGTTCCGCTCGGCGAAGATATCTCCTCACGCCATGCCAGCCGCCCGCCACTCGTGAGCCTCATTGACAATGCGCGCCCGGTTTTTCTCTCGCTCGCGCTGATCGGCCTCAGCGCCGTCGTCGCTCTGCGCCACTTCGTCATTGCCTTTGCCTTCATCGTTGGTGCATTCGTCCTCTACAGCCTCAGAGCCTCGCTGCTGCAAAGCAAGCTGGAACACGCCCAGATGGCGCTGGAGCAATCGAATAGCCGCCTCTCAGAAATCGCGCACCTCGACAGCCTTACCGGAGTCTCAAACCGCCGCGGCTTTGACCAGATATTCGCCATCGAGTGGGGACGCGCCCAGCGCACCCACCAGCCGATCTCTCTGTTGCTCATCGACGTGGACCAATTCAAGCACATCAACGACACCTACGGCCACCCGGCCGGCGACGAATGCCTGCGCAATACCGCGCGGGTGCTGAGCGCAGCGCTCGACCGCCCCGCCGACCTGATCGCGCGCTATGGCGGAGACGAGTTCGCAATCCTCCTGGCTGAAACCGGCTCCCTCGGCGCATCGACCGTCGCTGGCCGCATGCGCTCCGCGATTGTAAATGACGCTGCCCAGGCATCACTCCCTATCACGCTGAGTATTGGCGTCTCCACCTGGAACGCCGAGGGAGAAGCTGATCCGGACCAGCTGATTCGTGCAGCCGACCGCGCGCTATACGCTGCCAAGCACAACGGCAGGGACCGGATCGAGTTGAGTGACTTACATTCGCTGAAGGTGAAATAGCGGTGCGTTTTCGGCGCCCTCGCCCCAATTCCCGACAAACAAATCACAAGCTTGAGACCTTCCCCTTACCATCTCAACCGCAGATGGGCGACAATAGTACTGCACTATGCCTCACACCACCCGAAGCTTCGAGCCTCCGTTTACCGACGTGCCTGGCGCGCTCAACGAAATTCGCGCCGGCCGCATGGTTGTCGTGGTCGACGACGAGGACCGCGAGAACGAGGGCGACCTTACCCTGGCCGCCGAGTTCGTCACGCCCGAGGCCATCAACTTTATGGCGCGCTACGGGCGCGGGCTCATCTGCCTTGCGATTACCGAGGAGCGGGCCGACCATCTGCGCCTCTTTCCCATGACACAGCAGAACTCCTCGCGCTTTGGTACGGCGTTTACTGAAACCATCGAGGCGCGCGAAGGAGTGACGACGGGGATCTCGGCCGCCGATCGCGCACGTACGATCAAGACCGCCATTGATGCGGGGTCGACGGCGGCAGATCTGGCCAGACCGGGGCACGTATTTCCGCTGCGGGCGCGCAAGGGCGGGGTGCTGGTTCGCGCCGGCCAGACCGAGGCATCGGTCGACCTGGCGCGCATGGCCGGGCTTAACCCCTCGGGCATTATCTGCGAGATCATGAACGACGACGGAACCATGGCGCGGGTTCCCGACCTGATCGAGTTCTGCAAAGAGCACGGCATGCTGATGCTCACAGTGGCCGAGCTCATCCGCTACCGGCTGCGTCACGAGCGCTACATTGTGCGGGCCGGGGAAACGCTTATCAACACGCGCTACGGCGAGTTCCGCATGATCGCCTACCAGAGCGAGGTGACCGGCGGCGAGAGCCACATTGCCCTGGTGCGCGGCGACCTGTGCCCGGGCTGCCCGGCTTTTCACGATGGACCGGCGGTGAGCGGAGAGATGGGCGAAGAGGGCCAGCTGGAGATTCGGCCGCCGTGCACGCACCCGGTGCTGGTACGTGTACACACGCGCTGTACGGCCGGGGATGTTTTTGGCGACGATTGCCACTGCCGCGAAACTCTCGATCAATCGATGCGCATGATTGCCGAGGAGGGCTGCGGGGTGGTGCTTTACCTTCACAACACCTCGCGAGGATTTGAGATTGACCGCGTGCCCGCGCCGGAGTTCGGGCCGGGCGGGGCAGTGCCGCCGGTGGGCGCGGTTGAGTCGAGCGGCGGCAGGCTGGTGCTGCACCAGGAGCTGCGCACCCGCGAGGGCTCGCAGGCGCGGTCGGGGCGGATATTGCGCGCGATCGGGTTGGGCGGCCAGATTTTGTCGGACCTGGGGATTCAGCGCATCCGGCTCTTGTCGAATACACCCATGCATATTCCGGCGCTCGAAGGCTTCGGGCTGGAGATTGTGGAGCAGGTGCCAATTCCGGTGGCCGAGTGCGTTGCGGCAGGGACCAAGGGGCTGAGGGACCAGAAGTAGGCTCCTTTGCGAGTGGCTTTTTGCCGGTGGTTTGCGATCTACGATTCACGAATCACAACTCACGAATTACACTCCACGGGCCGACTTGCTGACTTGCTAACGCGCTGCGTTATTCAGCTTGCGGTCGAAAAAGTCCGCTTCAGCCGCATAGGCGCGGAGCCAGTCTTTGTGCAGCAGGAAGGCGTGAATTTCATCCGGGAAGATCAGCTCTTCGAACTCCACCTTCTGTTTGCGCAGAGCTTCAACCAGCTGCACAGTCTCGGCAAAAGGGACATTGCGGTCGTCGTCTCCGTGGATGAGCAAGACGGGCGATCGCCACGTTGAGACGGAAGAGATTGGCGACGACTCGAAAGCCTTGCGTGCAATCTCATCGTGCACTGTCGGGTTGTAATGCACAAAAGTAGGCAACTCTAGATTCCAGTTGTGAACTCCGTGGAAGTCGACGCCTGCGGCGAACAGCGATGAAGCGCGCGCCAGCGCGAGGGCCGTCAGGTAGCCGCCATAGCTGCCACCCCAGCAGCCAATGCGCGCCGGGTCGACGTCGCTGCGCGCTTTCAGATACAGTCCCGCCCCCACCACGTCGTTGAACTCGCTGGCGCCGTTAATTCCGTAGTTGAGCGCCTCGCGAAAGTTGAGTCCATAGCCAATGCCGCTGCGGTAGTTGACGCTGAGCACCATGTAGCCGCGCGAGGCCAGGTACTGGTTCATGGCATAGGCATTGGAGTAGTAGCCCATGTAGTGCCAGCCCAGCAGCATCTGCCGCCGGCTGCCGCCGTGGAAGAACACCAATCCCGGCAGCCGCTCGCCGGCCTTGGCGTTCGGTGGCACGAAAAGCTGGCCGTGAATTGTCAATCCGTCGGCCGCCGAAAAGATTACTTGTTCGGGCGTCACCAGTTTGGATGCCGGAAAATCTGTCGGGATCGCCTGCGGAGCCAGGTCCGCCAGCCCGCTGGTGCCAATCACAGCCGCGCGAATGGGGAGCTTTGCATCCGAGCGAAGCACGGCAACGGTCTCGTCGTTCGATGTCACCACGGGCTTGGTCTCAATCCCCTGGCCGCTGGTGAGCTGCTGCGGTGCGGTTGGGGCGCCGTCGTGAGCAAACCCAATGCGCCATACATGTCTTCGATCGATGTCGCCCTGATTGGAATCGAAGACGACGGCGTCGCCCTTTGGCGAGACGGCCGCGTGGTCCACCTCAAAATCTCCCGGAGTCAACAGGTCTGCATCGCCGCCGCCCGCGGGAACAGAATACAGGTGCAGCCAGCCGTCGCGTTCCCACGGGAACACGATGCGGTTGCCGCTGACCCACATCAATTGCGCATCGGATTCGGTAGGATAAAACGCGCTGCCCTGGCCCTCGGCTGCCTTGAAAACGGCGCGTCCTTCGCCGGATTCGGCATCCGCTAACCTGAT